>JAEOTI010000717.1 GCA_016839955.1 Candidatus Hodarchaeota archaeon
GACAGAAGTGGCATGTTCCGTATCGTCTGCTGGTTCATTTATTACCTTTGATGATTTCCAAGGTCAAGATTTCTTAGTTTTCCAAATTGACTTCATAGGTGGTGTTCAACAATTTAGACGAAATCTCGAAAAGCGAATGTTGATAAGTTGATAAATATTAGCTGATAAAGGGTGTTTAAATACTCATTTCATGTATTTCCAGATTAATAACTCTCTAACAGAATAAATCAATACTTTGAATTTGATTTTATGAATAGTAAATCCTTGACATCCTTACTAATAAATAGGGAGATGCTAGGGATGAGAGTTGGATTTTCACCTGGATATTGAGACAAAAATAAACGAATAATTTTTATTCCAATAATATTTTATTTATAATGAAAACAAGATGATCACGAAGGAGACACTATTAGAGGCATTTCAGCACAATGTTATTATTAAATAACATGCATATAATAAACTAAAGGAAAGAAATCTTAATATTCATGATATTGAAGAAACATTTCTGAATGATGAAATAATTGAGCAATATCTCAATGATTATCCTTTCCAGAGTGTCCTTATATTAGGCTTTACTCGCTCACAAAAACCATTGCATCTTGTATGTGCGCCTACAGACTTAGGTTTAATAATCATTACCGTTTACTCTCCAAAAGAAGATGTCTGGGAACAAGACTGGAAAACGAGAAGAAACTAAATGAGAGAAATTATTATGAAATTCGTTAATTGCAGGAATGAATTAGTACCAACAACTACTTCACATAAGTTCAATTCCATTCCCCCAATTGAAATTCATTACCTCGAAGCATATAAATGTCAACAATGTAACGAGATATTCTTGACTCGTTCTGCATTATATAAAATAGAAGCGATTGAAAGTAAACTAAAGGAAACAACAGAAATTAGCTGGGAACCTGTTCCAGTCTAAGTACTAATCTTACAAATATAATAAATATTAATTGGTGATTATGTGTCAGATAATAATGCAGATATAATGTAGATAATATCACCAAAATCCTGACTAAATAGGGGTAAAATCCCTTATAAAGTGCTAATCCAGATCAATTTTGAAGTAATTTAATGATATCTTTGAGGGATTAAGGAGTTCTTACAATTCCCTTTGTGGATTAACCTATCCCCTTGGGTCTTCTTCGATACTCTGTAGAGAAGCTGATTGTACCGACTTTTCATCTTTTTTTAATTGCTCGAGTATAGAGTTCAGTTTATTGACCAAATCTTCAACCTTATCTCTCCCTATGTCTTTTCCAATGCGCTCTTTTCGAGTGTCTAAATATTTCACTCCCCTAGTAAGTCTTTGTTTGATACATGAGAGAGAAGGAAGGTATCCCTCATCATTCACAATTCTCTCTAATCTTGAATTGATGTCCAAGATTTCCTCTTTTAATTTCCTTGATTGTATTTTCAAACTACTTATTTCTCGTTTTATTCTGCGTTTTTGAGAATGTAACACTCTTTTATCTTGGATATTTTGTTTATTCTCTTTCCTTAAGACTAAGACAGCATTCATGTTCTCTAGAAGACTTACGAGAATCCTTTTGTCATTATTTAAATCTTTTACATTCCTCTAAAAATAGTTAAGTGATGAAAAGTGTTAAATGAAACAGAAAGGAAAACAAAGGTCTAATAAACGAATTATTGAATACAATTCTACCTAAGGTCTATGTCTGTAAAGAAAGGAAAGATTTTGGAAACTCGGTCATAAATAAACCTGTTGATCTTCATTTAAGGAGGATAAAAGATAGTAAAATAGTCATGGCGATCGAAGTTGCATGTGTGAACATAACACAACTTGTTGGAGAAGTTAGTACACTTTTTTTTGATAATTGTCCCATTAGACTACTAATTCTTAGAAAAAGAAATGTTCCTACTCATGGTGTCATATTTTGTAGTGATTTAATGTCACGTTTGTATGGACAAAATGATGTAACGAATACACCAGCAAGGATTGTTAATTTTGATGACAAAGAGGCTCTAAAAAAGCATCTAAGAGATCTTTTATTTATCTTTTAAACCCCCATTTTTCTTTACTCATACCTAGTGACGTAAAATAGCGAAATCTCATTCGCACTTAGAAAAAAATATTAAACGGGGAAAATGACTTTTTGTGAAAATCAATATGCTAGTTTCGAAACTGGCCCAACATCGAGGATGGGACACAAATCTCATGTCTTGGTCTATGTCGGAAGTGGTTGTCCCCGCGTGGCGATTGCACAAAAATACCTGTTCATCACATTCAGGGCAATAATAAGTGTCTTCCCTTCGTGCTTCGGATGTCTGGATCTTCAATACGTCCACCACCCGATTATATCTATCCCTAGCATACCGCTTTCAAGGAGTGATTAGGTTGAATTTCTCACTTGATGGCTGCTGGATAGATTATGATAAAAATCTAATGTCATGGGTCTTAAATTCTCATGTAGAGTAATTTCTGTCATAGTGTGATCTAATATTTCAATTTCCTTTGGATGAATAATATTCGCAAAAAGAATGACTTGATATCCAGATTGAACTAGAATTTCAAGGTCATTGATTATTTCTGTTCTAATATCTGGTTTAAAATCATCAAAGCTGTCAATGATTAAGAATTTGGGCTCGTCTTTCAAACTGTTATTAATAATATAATCTTGAAAAGCTAGACTGAATGAGATTTCTAGTTTTCTTTTAGTTACATTGGAAAACAAATTTTCACGTCTAATCGACTTAAAAATTACAGGTTTTTTTTCTGAATCATCAAAATATTGAGCCAATTGTAATTTATTATTTCTAATAACTATAATACCTAAACTGCCTCCAGAATATCTACCAAAGTAATAATTAACTCTTTTTAATAGAAATTCAACATTATTCTGTATTTGAGATTCAACAAATTTCTTGAAAGTATTCTCTAAAACTTCAATTTGATTGATCTTATCATTAATCTCTCCTACTCTGTATTTGTAATATGTTATCTCGTTTTTAATACGATTCAACAGCTCATTGTTTAATTTAAGTCTGGTTTCCAATCTTTTCAATGATTCTCTTCGTTCATTAAACTCTGTACGAATTTCATCTTTTGAATAGCTAAGCGAATAATACAGACCATCTAGTGGAATTTTGCCTTTAATTTCCATTTCATTCTTTATGGAAATAATTTTTATATCAATTTCTTTGATATTCTCCTTTAGTGTATTGATCTTTGAATTTATAGACTCTATCTCAGCTGCAAAATCGTCAATCATGAAATTTGATCTTTCTTCTTCATAAAACTCTTTTAAATCGTTTTCACCACAGCTATAGCATAAATTTTTCGAGATTCTTGTCTTGACTTTTGATTCAGGAATTGGTTGATCACAAACAAAGCAGATTAAAGGTCTAGATTCAATGAATACCTCTTCAAATGATTTTGTATTATTTTGCAATTCTGTTACTCTTTTTAGTTCTTCTTCGAAAATGTCAAGATTTTGAATTATATTTTCTCTTTTCTTAGTCAAAGATCGAATTTCATTGCGAACTGAATCTAATTTAACCCTTATTTTTTCTTCTTTGTTAAATTGATTTTGTAGATCATTAATTTGACTTTTCAAAGAAATCAGATTTTCTATCTTTCTAATTTCTCTTTTAATCTCTTCATCTCTGTTTTTAACTTGTTTCTTTATTTTACATTTTTCATTAATTAAATCATTTAGTCCTGATAATCTCCTTCGATTTCTCTGTAATTCTTCAGTAATTATGTTTTTGATCATTTTATATTTATGAGAATAAAAAAATTCCTCTAATGAATCCTTTGTAGATAATAATCGAATTAATTTGATACTCTCCCCAATGAATTTACTGTCCTGCAACTGTGTGTTTACAATCGAATTTTCGGTCAAAAATTTGTCTGAATCTTCTACTTTTTGTTTCCCAAACAATTTTGACTCTTCAAATATAAATATTTCTGATTTAGGACTGGATCCACTATTATAATCAACTTGAATAATATATTGATGATTAGAGTCATCTATCAAAACAAAATCAACAGAAAGTTTTGTTCTCCACTTCTTATCATCTGAAATTTTCTCATGGAATAGTACAAAGAAATGTCTTAGTTTATCAAATGTCGTGGTCTTTCCCGTGTTTTCTCTTCCTGTAATTATTGCGAAAGGCTTACTACAATCTATTTTTATTCCTGGATATGATGTTCGTTTATCTCCTTGACTAATTTTTAATTTCTTAACTCTTTTTAACTGATATTCACTGTTTCTTTTCTCTGGTAATGCTTTAAACTTATTAAGAAAGTCAGCTCTCAAATCATCGTCAGATATACATGTTTTTACAAGTTGAAGGACTTTCTCCATTTATATCAACTCCCTAAAATGCTTTCTTCTTGAAATACCAAGGGATAATTCCTCAAATTCCTCCCAGTCCTTCATTATGAAGTCACCAAAGTAATCAATTTTTTTTTCAACTTCAGTCCTTAGATTAATATCGATTCTTTCTAATCTCGATAAAAAAATATTTTTTTCTGCAATTAAATAATCTATAAAAGTTGGATTTGGGATTAAATGATGATTTGGATCTCGTTCTAATAATTCAGTTTCTTCTCTACGTTTTATGAAATCATTGATCTGTTTATAAAATACTGGTGAATAACTCACACGTCCTCTCATTAGCAATGTAGGGTGTCCATACCGACCCGCAACAATTGATATCAAATGATAAATTTTCATAATTGTTCCTCTCCCACCAATAAAACCAAATTTCTCATAGAGTGCACCCATTAAGGCTTCAATATTTTTCTTATCTCTTATTGTTAATTTGTCATAATTCTTTCTTGATTCCGCTTCATCTAATAACAATCCGATTTCTTCAGTTAAATCTGGTGAAACCTTTTTTATTTCTCTTGTACTTCTGAAAACAGCTGTTGCTTTGTCATTTTCTCCTGCATTCAAGAAAGAACTGCCTGATGATATATAATATTCTACAGCTAAATCAATAGACCCTTTTTGTTCTAGAAATCTCGCAATAGTTAGGTCGTAATCCCCTGCAGAGACTAAATTGTCTTTTGCTTGATTTATTAAACCATCTTCAATTTTAAGTTTTGCTTCTAGAGTCGCCTTAGCTGCTTTCTTATTTAGTGATTTAAATTCCTCATTAAGAACATTTTTCACTTGTTTTCCATCCGATGTAGAGCATTGGTTGTAGTCTCAAAGCAGAACACACTGACCCATCCCTTACCTTTTAATTTAGATTTCTGAAATTGCTTCATTTTTTCACGAATTCTTTCTCTGAAGTATTCTTCTTTCAGAGTTCCTGAAATTTCTAATAACTCTGTTTTTTGAGCATCTGTAGGGAGGAAACGTAAGTCAATTCCATTTCTACTAGAAAAATATCTACAAAAGATATATGGTTCTAATTTAGACAAAGAGAGAAGCGAGAGAGCCACTGAACCATGTTCTATGCGAGGTTGGAGTTCCCATGTTAATTCTATTCTTTCATCGAACCAATTCTGAACATCTGTTATTATTATATTTGATTCAATATGATTTCTTAAGAATTGCCTAAATACTGTGATTTTAGCTGATATAAGAAGAAAACAAGCACACCTGACCCAACTTCTAAGACTTTCTTCTTCAAATGCGAAGTTACCAGGATAATCCAAAAATTCTTGAAAAGATGTTATTACTTGTGGCTCAATATTTGAACTCATATTTTATCCTCGGAGCCTATTTATTAGGAAATTACGTCAGTAGAATGATCATCATCATTACTATTAGTAGGTTTTCTTGCTTTACAACACTCTTTAAAGAGGATCTTACGGATTTGTTTTCATTTTGGCTAAGAAATTCTCAAGAATCATAGTTAAGGGAAAATTTATTAATGATTCCATAAGTATTCCCGTGAAGTAATATTATTATGAAAATAATAAAGACCCCTCTGACTTTCGCAGTCTGAAAACTCCATCTCTTTACCCAAACGTCCACAACCGATACCCCATGTACCTCATGAGAGTTTTGGATCATTAAGGATTAATACCTTTAAAAATTTGTAGGATGATAACTTCATTATTTATCTAATATTTGAATCATATTCTCGAGTACCAATGGTTTGAAATATAACCCTTGGTACTATATAATAACGAGGATTCTGACATTTTCATTACACATATACTTTTTCTTCTTTGTCTGCTGCAAATAACGTTAAAAATGGATACCCCATACCCAACCCCAAACCAACAGGTGTAAAATAGAGCAGAATGAGAAAGAGGAGAAAGGGGTCGAGTCGAAATCCAATGATATAAATCAACAGGCCCATAATACAAATTTCCAAGAATAAAATCCCTAGTGCGGGGAGAATACCTCCCCTTCTAAGTTTGACATAGGATATTTCAGCGAGTAGTTGAGCGGGAATAAACCCAAGCATAGTAGTAAGTGGTACGAAAATTAATGCTAAAATTAAAGTGATAAAGAAACTAATTATGAATATCAAGGGGAAGTATACCAGAATACTACCTCCACCTAGGGCATTTCCAAAGAATAAGCCCCCGATAGTACTGAAAAATAATATAGTGCAATTAATTCCATTCTCAACACCAATCACGGCCATTAAGAAGCCACAGATGAAAAGCATTAAGAAGAAAAGCAGTCCCATTCTTATTCCAGAGAAAGGTTGAATAGAGAGATCTTTTTGTGACCACGTGACTGTTAATGCCCAAGTAGTCCACGTTACACCATATAAAAAGATGTCAAGGATTGGTTCTAATTGAAATTTGGTTAGAGAGCTAAATGCGTGGAAATGCGGTACTAAAATGGATCGGTTCCTTTTGATGGGGTGATCTAGATCAAATGGAATCTTTTTAATTGAGTTATAAAGAATGAAAATTGAGAGAATTGACATCAAAGAAAACGCGAGGAGAAACGCTTGATGATTAAATGGCCAGAAATATTGAGGATATTTTTCTATCCCTTCCATAATGATTAGTTTGGGGGTGAAGTTCTTGGAGAGAAGACGTAAATAAGCTCAACAAGGGGAAAAATGTGATGTGTCGCTAATAATCCAACAACCAGGTGTGCTAATTGCTGTTTATAACCCTCCGCGTCCTTATGAACATCTAAAGCGACTGAGGTTACCCTGACCCGACTCATTGCTTGACTTCCCCTATCCAATATTTATTAATTTAACTTCCTCTCTGTTTATAAGGAATCTTATTTTTTCTCCTAACAAGTTCTTATTACTTCGTACTTTATTAAAATGTAAGAAGAATTAAATCAATTCCTGAATAATTCTTCAAAAAAAATCCAGATCTATAACGAGAGAGCCATTAGGTCTTTTATTCCAACACAGGAGTGGTACATTGCTGATGAACCCTTTCTGATGTTTTCATAGAAATAACTTGAAAAGTCACGAGATATCTTAATAAGTATGAATCTATCCTAACTCTTTGTAAATATCCATTTACTCTATGAATTGTACCATTACCCTAAGAATACCCTCAGGGAACATATTATGGATTTGGCAATAGATTAGCAGAGGAAAATAGATAATTGTCTACTGTTACAATCGCGAAAATGATTCAACTTCAGGAGTCACAACCAATATCTCTTCCAGCTGATTTTCTTGAAATATTAAGACCCAAGGATGTTGAAGAATCGAGCGCAGTAATGATTCTTGCGCCTTCGACAAAAATCATTCGGATTATTCCCGCTAAAAGTCCTGAAGTCGTTAAACTTGCAATAGAAATCGGTAAGTTGTCACCTGACTTTTTGCAAGAGTTAGGTGTGGTCTTTATGCGTGGTAAGATAAGGACTCTTTATAGTACAGGGTTATGCTTTACCCAAGATAGCTGTACTTATGAAGGTTACATGGACTCCAGCGACTTAGCAATCTCCCAAGAACAGCTACGAGATGAATTGGTTAAAATTAAAGGCGTAAGTAAAGTAGAATTTACTACTCTTACCGCGTAACTTCCTTTTTGGTTCATTTTCCTCACTTTTACTTTAGATCATTTTAGAGTATGAGAGGCAAAAACCCTCTTTCAATTTTGAAAGGAATAGCTGCTTTTGCAGTTGAAGTTGCTGGATTCTAGCAGAGGAGTATGCCATCAAGGATTAATTCAATTGTCCACAATGATATTTTTACTGCAGTTAAATTAGACAATTTTGAGGATACTCCTATCAAAAAAAGAATAGAGACAGTCGATTAAAAAGAAAAACTCTTCCGTTTTATGATTCAGAAAGTAACCGACTATGTATGTAGGAAATATCTTCAATATCAATCAACCATACATCCTTATCCTTTTTTATTGACAGGGTTAATTCATTTATTTGAAAACTGAAAGCTCCATTAATGCTGATGGTTTCAGAGTTTTTTAAGTGAATAATGACACCTAGTCTATTTTTCTCAAAAACTGTTAATTGAGTTTCTAGCGGCTGAGAACTTATGGTCATAACGTCCACATTTAATCAATTAGAAAAGTTACTTTTTAAATATTCCATGCTATTGTCAGATAATATTCGACTCGGTCAGTTCCGCTGAGTATTTTGGGAACGGTTCGACTTTATATTCGAAAAATTTAGACTATACACCGATGAATAACGCAAAAGGAATAATAAACAATCCTATCAAGAATGCAGTCTTCAGGTAAATATCCATAAGTAAATGTCCAGGTTTTACCTTGTTCTAACCATCGTGATAGTATTTCGATACTACATTTTCATAGATAAGAAGTTAGCGTTTTCTTTGTCTAAGAGGGGGGAGGGAGGGATTAGACGGAAGCTCTGCCAGCTTTTCAGACATTCCTAAGAACATCACTAGCTGACTTTGCAAAAAACGATTCTAAGATATTTTTCAATACCAAAAACGATTCCCGCCTAATCCATATTAATAGAATTTATTATTATTTAAAAAGTCTACCACATGGTAAAAGATGTAATAGTATGCTTCGATACAAGATTACAACCCAGTATTTTATCCGAGAAGAAAAGAGCGAAAAATTAGTCTTCATTCGGCGATCAGCGATCCCTAAAGAGTTAGTTTATGAAATTTTCAGATATTGTAACCAGATAAAACCGAGTATTTTGAACACAATTTCCTTTTCAAAACTTAAATCCGACTTGTATATCCCTGATTATGCGGGATTAGAGCTTTTCCGTGATATTAAGAAAGGGTGTGTAGAATTGGTTGGAGATGATATAATCGTATTAAAGACTGAGAAATGAAGAAAAATAACAACAAAATTATCTATTCACTTTTTTAGAGATTCTGGTTCTGAATCCCCAAAAAATGAAAAGAGACCCTATTGGTAACCCAACAGAACCAATATTGCTAATTAAGACTAAGGTGCTGATCTCTGTGATTATTGTTCTAAGAATGTGGGGAAGAACTATCAAAAAATGTGAAAACCCAAGAACAAGCGTTCCTATAATAATTAAAGAACTTGCTCACTTTATTAGGGAGTCTGAAGGGACTTCAAAATACACTGTTAGATAGTAGTAGCAAGCCAGCAACAATGTAACGTATGTTGGTATTGTCGCTAGAAGAAAGAAAAACTCTTCCCACTCAATAAATTGTTCACTTCCAGGCACGCGCTCGAGCCAATCAAAAGAATGATTTTTCAACGAAATTTTCTCATGTATTCAACAAGGGTTAGAGCTTTTCCAGATTCTTTGTGATGAAACTTTTTCTGAAAGTTGCGGGGAATTTTTCTTCGATTTATTCCATGCAAATAACTGATTGCTTCTAACGCCTTTGTCATTTCATGATTATTTTTGATTTTATATGATATAAAACTTCCCTTCTAAGAAATAGATAGATCTTTTCCTTATCCAATCCTTAGCATTTCTTTTGAATTTTCTTCTTTAACCTTTTCACTTTGAAAAATAATCAAAGAACGGGAAATGCTTAAGAAATAAGATATTCTAGGATGAGAACGAATGATATTTGATCTTGAAGAATTACTCATATTAGTGGATCCTGCTTATGCCTAATAAGGACTCGGGTGATATTATTCATGATGCGTTGTTTGCATCCTCAGTCTTCAAGGAGGGAGGCGAAGAAACGTTCAACCAATACTACATCCCCCACACCCTTAATTATCGGGATGACGCGATCCGACGTATCACCCAGAACTTTCGACCACTGTTTCAAAGTGATAATAAAGGCATGGAGGGATTCTCGGTCAATCTTGCGCTGACAGGCCCAGCAGGTGTGGGGAAAACGGTGACAGCCCGTTACACCATTGACCAGCTACACACCGC
>JAEOTI010000104.1 GCA_016839955.1 Candidatus Hodarchaeota archaeon
CAAGGTAGAAATCTTCCTCGCTCCGTAATCCTGATGCTTCTTCTAAAATGGGTTTAACGATGAAATCTGTTGTGCCAGGCGCACAAGTTGATTCAATAATGACTGTAGTGCTTTCTGCAAGGTTCTTACCAACCTGATGACTGACTTCCTTTAAAGAGACGTATTGAGGGATATGATTCTCATCAGTAGGAGTCTGGACGTCGATTAAAATATAATCCATATCCTTGACAATTGAAATATCATCTGTTACTATAAAGGATTTTTTCTCGTTGACAACTCTGTCTATTAATTCAGGGAGTCCAGGTTCATTTTTAATTGGACATTTTCCTTGGTTCAAATATTCTATTTTCCATCCTGATCGTTTGGAACGTCGTTGAATACCCGTGACTCTAAATAAGCCTGTATCGGCCAGTAGTGCAGCGATGGGAATCCCTACGTAACCCATGCCTATTACAGCGACATTTTTGGTCATAATCATCGGATTTAAGCTTTTTTAATCAGATTTAATTAAGTCATTTACTATTAATAAAACTAGTATAGCAACCAAGAAATTCATCATAATGATCTTGATTTGAACCTGTGAAATAATTCAAGCTTAAAATTCGAAGTAAGCTGGTTATGGATAGATTTAAAGCAAAAAAAACTTCCATTTGATTTCTTGTGTCTTTTAAGAATTAATTAAATTTGAGGATTGTTTGCAAATCAATTTAATAATTTTTTAACCATAGCTCATTGGGATTTTTGTAAATGGGTTATGTCTAGTAAAAAGATCATTGTATTAAAATTTGTGTCAAGCTTGGAAATAATTAATAAAACTGCAAAATTACTTACAAAACAATGCTTAACTACCTTTAATTCAAGTTTAATTGTTATAATTGGGTAATAATATCACTTTAGAATGTATTTTAAGGCTTAAACGTTCAAATAGAGGTTTTTAGATGGATGAAAAACTTGTCAGCGCGTTAGAAGATAGAACTGTCTTTGTCACGGGTGCTGATGGCTTCATTGGTTCTCATATGCTTGAAAAGTTACTAGAATGTGGAGCAAAAGTACATGGTTTAATTAGAGCTACTTCATCAGGTATGCTACACAACACTGGTCATTTAAAAGACAAAGTAACCTTTCATCGCGGAGATTTAGCTGACAAACAAGCAGTTCGTGTGGCTTTAGAACACTTAAAGGATGAAGATGACTGTGTAATCTTTCACGTTGGGGCCCAAGCTCATGTTGGGGAATCTTGGGGTCGTCCTTATGAAACAGTTGAAACAAATGTTATGGGAACTCTTAATATTTTACATAACATACTTGACCTAGATCTAAACCTCTTTCGAATTGATGTAGCAGGTTCATCAGAAGAATATGGAAATGTACGAGAAGATGTAAGGGAACATTACCATTTCTTGGAAAATGGTGCCCTATTATTAAATGAAAAATCTCCAATAAACCCTCAAAGTGTCTACGCAACCTCAAAAGTCACACAAGACTTTCTTACGAGAAACTTCTACAAAGCATATGGAATACCCGGAATTGTTACTAGAATGTTTAATAATTATGGCCCTCGACAAAATCCTCGATTTGTTACAGGTACGATCATTACACAAGCACTAGAAAAAAATGTTGTTAATTTAGGATATGTTATAGCGAAAAGAGATTTCTGTTTTGTTAAAGACGGAGTAAGAGGACACTTTTATGCCACTCTTTTTGGAAATCCTGGAGAAACTTATGTATATGGTTACGGGGAAAACGTTTCCATCCTAGAATGGTATAATATGATTATTGGAATTGGAGAACAAGAAGGATATTGGAAAGATGTCACCCTTCATGCTGATACAGAAGGTAGGGGGCGTCTAGGTAAAAGTGAAGTTGAGGAATTACGGGTTGATTTTTCCAAGCTTAGTAAATCAACAGGCTGGGCTCCTCAATATGATTGGGATACTGGTTTAAGAGAAACCATTCGTTGGTATGCAGAGAACAGATCAAGATGGAAAGATCTTGTCGATTGGCGTTAAATGAGTCTATTGAAGATTTTATGAACGGAAAAAGTTAGTAGGGAAGAGTCGTGAAGATATTACTACTTGGTGCTAAGGGATTCCTTGGTAATCAGGTTAGAAAAAAACTCAAGAAATCAAACTTTAATTTTATTCCAGTTTCAGGGAGTACAAAGCTAGATCTTAGAGATCGAGATCAATTTGAATCCTTAATGGACGATATTGAACCTATTAACGTGATAATTAATTGTGCAGCATATACAGGTGGAATAAAGTTTGGACTTGAATATCCTGCTGATGTATTCACAAATAACATGTTAATAAACATAAATATGTTCGATTTGGCTCGTAATAAAAAAGTAAAAAGAATTATTAATCCGATATCTAATTGTACTTATCCTCGTAATGCTAGAATTTTGAAAGAAGAGGAATGGTGGAATGGAGATCTTGATGAATCTGCATTATCCTTTGGTACAGTAAGAAAAGCCAACTGGGTTCAAAGTTGGGCATTTAAGCGCCAATATGGAGTAAATACGATTAATCTAATATTTCCCAACATGTTTGGGCCTGGAGACCACTTTGATTCGATAAAATCTCATGCGCTAGGAAGTTTCGTTCATAAGTTCATACAAGCTAAAATAAATAATGAGAATTCAGTCACTATTTGGGGAACAGGAACACCTGTGAGAGAATGGCTTTATGTGGAAGATGCAGCAGAGATAATCGTCAGATCAGTGACAGTAAACCCATTTATAGAACCTGTTAATGTAGGAATTGGAGAAGGAATTTCAATTATAGAATTAGCGAAGCTTATCAAGAAGATCGTTTGTTATGAAGGGAATATAGAGTTGGATCGATCGAGACCAGATGGAGCACCTCACAAAATTATGGACAATTCTAGAATGTTAAACAAATATAATGGCTGGACACCTCCAACAAGTCTCAGAGAGGGCCTTAAAAAAACTGTTGAGTGGTATTTTAAACATAATATCCAACAAGAATCATGAGGAAGCAAGAAAAACGAATTGGCTACATTTTAAAGGATTTTGAAACGGAAATGGAAATTCTTGAAATAAAACATAACAATACTCGCTTGGCAATATACATTGGCAGGAAGTGGGACGATGGACTTCATTTCTTTTCTGAAGATAATGATTTTCAACAGGTTGGAGTTTGGTGTTATAACAAGGGTAAAAGATTACTCCCACATAAGCATATCAAAGCAGAGAGAAAAATAGACCGAACACAGGAAGTAATATTCGTCCGAAACGGTAAGGTTCGTGTTGAAATCTTTGGATTGGATGGTAAACTTGTCGAAAATCATATTTTAGAAAAAAATGACACTATGATTTTTCTGGCTGGAGGACATGGATACGAAATCTTAGAAAACAACACACAAGTGCTGGAAGTTAAAAATGGTCCATATCTGGGATCTGAAAAGGATCGTGTAAGAATTTAATACCTTGAGAACTGTTCAAATCTCCTTCTATGCTAATATAATTTCAATGATTCTATGGAGAACTAAGTAATAGGTCCAGCTTTTCAGAAGAAAAGAACATGGCTAATCTCAATTTGTCTATTGGATTTGATGTTGAACGACCACACGGTCAATTTGCTGAAACAAAAGACGCAAGAAAAGTAAGAAAAACGCAAATAGCGTTTATTCGAAAACTCATTGGAATGTTAGACGATTATGAGGTTCCACGAACATTTTTCATACTGGGAAATTATTTAGAGAAGTGTTTAGCAGATTTTTCCAAGAAAGAACTCCAAGAGGTCTTTAATAAAAATAATCTTTATAATGAAATCCAACAACATAGTCATTCTCATAACATGATTAGAGTTATTGAAGATAGACCTATAAAGAAAATTGTGACACCAGAAGAATTCGGAAAAGATTTACAAAAAGCAAATGATTTTATTAAAGAAATTCTAGAGATTACTCCATATGGACTAAGAATACCCTTTGGATATCACCAGGATTTGTCAGATATACCCTCTTTGCTGCTGGAATTGGATAAATTAGATTTTTTATATGTTTCATCTGATTTAAGGAGTGTACACTCACTTGAAGCACCCTTAACATTAAAAAGACAACCACATAGATATCATCAAACAGGTTTCCCGAATATCGTTGAAATTCCCTCACACGGATGGCAAGATGCCATTTTTACTCGTGAAATGGCCTTGAAATTCTTAGGAAGAAATCCCATTTCAGATCCCAAGAAAATATTTTCACATTACAACGGCTTACTTGAGAAAGCATTGGAAATATCTAGAAAAGAGCGACCTTTTTTTATTTCACTTTGTTTACATCCATGGGCGATGATGGAGTATGATCGAAATCTGAAAATTCTTAAAAAATTGATTAATTCCTCTAGAATGAAAAATATTAAAACAATTTCTTATGGTACTATAGCAAAAATGTTGGTTAAAAATCGTTTTTGATTAATTAAAGTAATATTAATCTCTTTGTACTTCTCAGATGAACTTCATACTCACTATTTATTAAATCAATACACCTTATTTTTTAAAATCAGCTAAGAAGTTGTTTCCTTTAAGTAACGATAGTTTACACTTCTTCTCTGGAAAGGTTATAACTCTTGCTAGTATAAACAAGGATAATCCCGAGTGAGATCGCACAAATGCCCAAAACATCGATAAAAGTGAACAATTCATTAAAAATAGAGAAACTAAAAATGAAAGCAATAACAACCGATATTGATAGGAAAAGACCTTGAGTAAGGCCAAAGGGATTCTTTGCATAAACATACCCCATGATGAGTTTAGAAGCGATTACGAATGCAAAAGCAGCAATTATAGGGATATTTGAAACAAATAAGACCCAAAAATCACTCTGAAAGATACTTAATAGCGTACTTCCCAATTCATAATTTCCCATTTTCAATAAAACATCCCCAATGCAATATGTGAGAATCCCGAAAGTAATAGGTATCCATAGACTCCAGATTCGTTGCTTCTTATGAAAAATCAATACTTATATCACCAATACTATTCCTGTTGCAATTAATATAATACCAACAAGTTGATAAGAAGAAATTTGTTCCTGAAAGAAGATTTTTCCTAAGATAATCGAGAAAATTGCAATAGCTCCCAGAAATAATGCAGTTGTACTTGAAAATGGATTTGAACCCAAAAAAATCCCATAAATAATTTTTATGATTAGTGAAATTCCGAAAGAGAATCCAATAACAATCATAGGGAAAATTAGCTTTTGAAAACCAAGAGATTCTGAGTTCTGTTTTTTTTTCGTTAGTGGCATAGTTCCTTTTTTATAGATAACTTCCCCTATTGTGTGAACAATTGCCAAGCCAAGAATGGAAATCAAGTATAATATTAATCCGAAATCAAACACAATGATTCACATCATATTTCCCGTTAATGAAGAATTAGCTAAGTTTTTTTATTGTAAGATAAGGTCCAGACTTCAATCAATCCAATCTTGTTCAATCTTGGATAATGATATTCCAATTGAATTACTTTCAAATCATTTTTCTGAAGATGATTTTTTACAATTTTATTAGGAAATCTGTAATGAGGTCCCTCTGGCATTTTCAGTTTAACTTTTTCAAAAAGGAGAAACAAGGGTTCATAAATAGGATTAGCAAAGATGAGAATCAAAATTCCACCCTCTTTCAAACATCTTTTCATTTCAATAATGTATGTGTCTAAATCAGTTATAGCTTGGATTACATCAACGGAATAAACGATATCAAATTGTCTTGATGGAATATAGTTACTCCAGTTAAGTGTAGGATACTTAGAGCGAGCAATATCGATCATTTCAGAGGAGGGGTCATAACCGACTCCATCCGCAGGATTAAGATGTGATAGAAGATCACCTGTCCCACATCCGAAATCTATGATACTGAAGGTCGAAGGAATCCTCTCTCGCAATATATCCTTTAATTTATTATAATACCGCGTATTTCGTTTTTTCCACCAATCATATTCCTTTGCTATTAAATCAAAATGCGTTTCAGTCATCATTTTACCATTTTTTTAAAAATTAAAATGTATTTTGTATGGATTTGATAGTAGAATTACCTAATTTGAAAATATAGAGGTATTCTCATAGAAAGTTAAAGGAATGACAGGAAACCTTCTAGTAAGAAATAGTACTGTTTTTAAGAATCATAATGAAGACCAATTTTTTTAAAAACTCGTAGCATTAATGGATCCTTCTAAAATTCATATTAGTACAGAAAAAAGCAATAGATCAACAGATGTCTGGATCCCATTTTTTCACAAGAAAAATCACTGAAAAATTCATTTTAAGAGTTGTTTCCTATTTTAGAAATTTGTTTTGGTGATTTTAACAGGTAATTGCTAATATAAAGAGTAAGGTGACACCCTTTAATCATTCTAACAATTTTCATTTTCATTAAAACCCAAAAAAATATATTATAAGAGCTAGTAAATAGTGTTAATAAAGGTAAATTTTCAAATGAATACGTCAATATTATAAGAATCAGTTTCTTTCCTGCTTTTACTTTTTGGGAAAGAGTAAATAGATTTTCTCATACTTAAATTAAGAACTGAATTAGTGATAAAGATGAAAGTCTCTGTTGTCGTAATTACTCTCAATGAAGCAGAATCAGTTCCCGCATTAATGAAAGAAATGCCCATGGATGTAATAGATGAAATGATCTTTGTGGATGGGCATTCTACAGATGGAACTCCCGATATCATAAGGTCTCTTGGGTTTCCTGTTTATGTACAACCCGAAAAAGGATATGGTGATGCGTTTAATCATGGAATTACAAAAGCATCAGGAGATATAATAATCTTGATGGACTCAGATGGAAGCCATAATCCTGCAGATATCCCTCGATTACTTCAGAAAATCGATGAAGGATACGATATTGTGTTAGGATCAAGATATATGGAAGGAGCTGGAAGTGGAGACGATACATCAATCCGTTATTTCGGTAACAAGATTTTTACTTTATTAACAAACATTGTATGGCGAATGGGGGTTTCTGATAGCTTGTATTTATTTGCAGCTGTTAGAAGACATGTAATAGAACGAATGGAAAGAACAAGAGCTAAAGATTTTGAATATTGCGTTGAATTTATAATCAAGGCTTTTAAAACTGGTGTAAGATTTGCTGAAATCCCTTGTTATGAGCGTCCACGTTTTGGAGGGAAACAAAAAACAATCGCTCCTATTCACGGTGTAAAGATTCTTTGGGCAATCTTAAGAGGTTAACACTGGATTCTACGAAATACTGGTTATCCAGATAATCATGAATAAATGAAGGTGATTCTGATCGGTAAATTTATCCCCCAGATGGAACCATGGTTTGATGAAAAAGAAGCTGATGCGATATACACATATATGAAATCTGGTAAAAGGGTTAATGAGTATGAAAAAAACCGAGAATTTTAAGATACAATATGAAGATTCACAGTTGCCAAAGCTTGTATTG
>JAEOTI010000815.1 GCA_016839955.1 Candidatus Hodarchaeota archaeon
CACCACATTAATCTCAGTATAGCTATCGGAGTACGTGGAGAGGTAAATCATATCATCTGGATCCATTCCGATCCAATAAAAATCCGCTGATTTATTTTCTATACCTAATAAACCTTTAACAGGTCTTATTCTGTTTACTTTTTCAGTCCAAGGTTGCTCCTTAACCCATGAATAAATTTGATTCGTTGAGACAAACGCATCCTCTGAACTTTCAAGTGTCAAATGATATGCAGTCTGATCCAATGCCTGCTGAATAGCTATTTCTGTTGAGAATTCTACCCATAGAAACATTGACACAGCAAAAGCGACAACGAACGCAAAACTTATAACTAATGTAACATATTTTTTCTTGTTTTTAACAAGAAGGCGAAATCCATAAGAAATAGAAAAAATTAACACTTTGATAATAGATTGATCGGCATATCCTCTCTTTTTAAATTCTTTTCTTCTTTTAACAAGCACTACAGTAGCTAAAGCGAAGAATAGAGTAAAATTTACGATTAAAATGAACTGAAATAGGAGACCTGAATTAGTTAAGCTTTCAAGCAAGTTCCCAAAGGGATTAGTTTGGATTGAAGTTGGCGGGAGAGGTTCAACATTTTCCAGACTCATTCCAAAATATGTACTTAATACCAACACTCCGGTTGAAGACATGCTGGATAGGAAAGAATCCTTATCCAGTCCCTCATGAAATTCATCATAAGCATCTATTGTGGGAAAATCACCAGATTGTGTTGATCCAGTAAAAATAATATTATCCTGTGAGTCAATAGTTGCTCCTAATATCTGATCAATTCCATTTCCACCAAAGTAAGTGCTCCAAAGCAACAAATTTGTTGTTGAAGAGAATTTAGTGATAAAACCATCTTCTGCTCCACCAAGGTTATTATCATCCGCATTTTGAACTGGAAAAGTAGCTGAATTTGTTGAGCCTGTAATAATGATATTGTCTGTAGAATCAACTAAGATTTCAGAACTTTCATCATCAGTATTTCCACCAAGAAAAGTACTCCATAATAAAAATCCGTCTGAATTTTGCAATTTTACAACAAAAACATCAGTTCTTTGAATATTAATGGACGATCCATTTAGTGTTGGAAAATTAGAAGATTCTGTAACTCCAGTAAGAAGAACATTATCTTGACTGTCAATAGCTAGACTTCGACCTTCTTCATCTTCATCTCCATCCAAGAACAAGGTCCATAACGATGAACCTGTTGAGTTAAATTTGAAAATACAAACGCTTTGGGCAGATACACGCCAACTAATCCTTCTTATAGTATATCCCGTAATAAAAATGTTATCTTGAGAATCCGTGGCAATATCATTGCACTTATCTATTGCTTCTGTACCTACGAAGGTACTCCACATTAAGGATCCGTTAACCGATAATTTTGTGAGAAAACTATCTGAAAAACCTAGAAAAGAACTATTGTATGCGTTATAAGTTATAAAATTGCTAGAAGACGTTTCTCCTGTAACAAGGACGTTATCAAAACTATCAATGGCGATTCCATAACCTCTATCTGCTTCATTTCCACCAAGAAAGGTACTCCAGATTAAGTTTCCAATTGGATCAAATTTAGTAACAAAAACATCTCTTGACCCTCCATTATAATAGTCATCATAAGCATTTATACTGGGAAAATCAAAGGATTCAGTATTACCGGTTACATAAACATTATTTTGGCTATCAATTGCAACATCCCATGCTTCTTCACCAAATTTACCTCCAAGAAATGTACTCCACAGTAATTCTCCAAAAGCATTGAATTTTGCTACGAAAGCATCAGAAGAACCATTAAGTGTTTGATCATAAGCATTTAATGTAGGAAAAAGGTTTGACATTGTATCCCCCACTAAAATCATATTTCCTTCGTTGTCAACTGTAACACTACGCCCAAAATCGTTAATAGTATGATAAGATTGTCGAGTTTTTACAGTGGAAGAACCAGTTGAAAGCGGATGCTTGATTTCAAGCTGCTCGGAGTAGATATCTTTTGTGGAATTGACCAAAGAGATAGATAAACCATATCCTTCTGGCTGTGAAGAAATGCCAGTTATCTCAGGGTTTAACATATTCCCAGTTAAGATAATTCCAAAAAAAAGACCAGCTAAAACTAAAATTAATAATCCTGTTGTTTTATTTAACACCAAAGCTTTTTTCTTCATTACTATACTTTTTAACTCATCAGTTCGCCCATTAGTGATCAATTCGATTCTCAAACCTACTTATTTTTGGTAAGGGGTTAGGATAAAAAATCTCCTATTTCGGCATTATGATTTAAAGACGAGCTAAGAAAAACGTCGGTCTAAATTGTCCATGATTCTTAAACCAGTCTCAAACGAACAATTTTTTTCAATTTCAAAGCCTAATCAATGTAGTAAAAGTTTAATCATCTTAAGTAACTTTGCTTTACTGCAAGATGCCTCCCCATACAAAGCAGAGGGGAGAAATTGCGGACAGAATATCCATCAATCTAGATTCTTGACATCCTTCTCTAATATAGTTTCAGATTAGAAAAATTAGAACAGGGTCTGCTAAATGCGACCCTTCTGTTTTTACACCTACCATTATTCTTTTATTTATCAAAGCAAAATTTTGAATAAATTATCAAAGCTTTTGATCAGTTTTTCAAAATATTTATTTCTTTAGGAGATGAGATATTTGACATATCTGGTTGACAACTTCAGCTATATCGGGTCTTTAATCTTGGTATCAATTTTATTTCTCTCTCTCACGAATGTGGTGCCCGGAACGATTACATTAAAACAGGACTATTGGCC
>JAEOTI010000718.1 GCA_016839955.1 Candidatus Hodarchaeota archaeon
ATAAAAATGAAAGAGAAATTACAGGATCAAGCTCCAAAAGACTGGTTAAGAGGAATTGATCAAATTTCTCTTGTGTCTGCTGATATTCTAGCTGTAACGGTTTATTATCCTATCTGAGGGGAGTGAAGAATTTTGCCAAGGCGTAATCCTTTACAAAATATTCAAACAAGTGGTGGATTATTAACTGCTGACTTTATACAAACATTACGAGAAGAGAACTTCAAACATGATAAAACAAGTCCAAAAAGCTTTAGTCTCCCCAAAATAAAGATAGAAACCCAAGATGAACTCAATCGGACAATCTCTGAAGCTTGGGAACGATTAAAGGGACGATGGGATGAAATCTCTCTCAAGCTAAAAGAGATGAATATTAGTGAATCAGAAAGACAATGGATATTACCCTTATTTCGTGAATTAGGTTTTAATGTTGTCCACGTAAGCCAGAATGTTCAATTGAAAGATGAATCAATCCAAATCTATCTTTCACATCGTGGGTGGTGGGAAGAAGATGCACCAAGGATTCATACTGTACCATCAAAACATGATTTAGATGAAAAGTGGCCCAATGATCGTAACGATCCTAGTCCACATTATGCGCTGCAATTATATTTAAATTTACGAAAAAAAGGTTTAAAATGGGGAATTGTGACTAATGGAATATTATTGAGAATTCTACGTGAATATTATCATACCTATACTCGTGGTTATATTGAATTTGATCTAGAAAATATATTTTACGAACGAAATTTTACTGATTTTCGAACACTTTTTCGTTTAACTCATGCCAGTCGTTTTCGGCCCATTAATAGAATAGTTCCCTTGGAAAAATTCTATGAGGAAAGTGTTGCTGCAGGTATCAAGATAGGAGAAGATTTGCGAGGAAATGTAAAGAATGCAATTGAGTTACTAGGGAATGGGTTGTTAAAACGTGAATTACGTCAAGCGATGACTGAAGACCTAGAATTAATGAAGAATTTTTATCATGAGCTCCTGAATATTCTCTATCGGATTCTATTTTTAATGTTTGCAGAACAACGCGGTATGCTACCGATGCATGAATCTCTTTATGCGGAAGAGTATAGTATAGCTCGATTAAGAGAAAAATCTGAAAGCAAAATCCTTCAGGATACTTATACGGATTTATGGTATGGATTAATGAGCACTTTTGCTCTTGTTAGAGAAGGAAATGAAGATCTTAATGTATTTGGGTATAACGGGGAGCTTTTTAATGATGAAAAATTAACAATCATTTCTACACTTAAATGTCCAAATTATGTTTTACTAAAAGCTATTAGATACTTAACTTGTTATCAAAAGGGTCGTGTTCTTCAAAGAATAAACTTCCTCGATATTGGGGTAGAGGAAATTGGATCTATATATGAAAGCCTATTAGATTTTGTACCAAGAGTCTTAAAAACTGCAGTGACAATTGAAGAAGTTGATTATCTTGCTGGTCGTTTTATTCTTGATCCAAGAGGTGCAGCTAGAAAAACAACTGGTAGTTATTATACTGATAAACGCTTGATTAATGATTTAATTAAATCCTCACTTAAGATTGTATTTGAAAAGACAATTGGTACTGTGATTTCATCAGTCAAAGAAAAAGAAGCAGCGATCTTAAAATTGAAAGTTTGTGATCCTGCTTGTGGGAGTGGAGCCTTTTTAATTGCTGCAAATAATTTTCTCGGTAGAAAACTAGCTCAAATACGTACTGGGGAAGAATTGCCCTCTGAAATGGCAGAAAGGAAAGCAAGAAGAGACATTCTTAGTAATTGTATTTATGGAGTAGATCTTAATCCTATGGCGTTAGAATTAGCCAAGGTCTCATTGTGGATTAATGCTGCTGTTCAAGATTTGCCTCTGAATTTTTTAGATCATCATTTGAAATGTGGAAATAGTTTGATAGGAACTACTCCTGAAATGATTACTAAGGGAATAAATAAAAGTGCATTCCAAGCATTTAAAGGAGAAGATAAGAAGATCGCTCAATCATTAAAACGCATAAATCGAAAACAAAAAGAAACCAAAGCACATTTACTAGACAAATTTCTAGTAAAAACAGATGAATATTATGACACTAAAGAGTTTGCAAAATTAAGTAGAATTTCGGAGATCAATAAGGAAGGTGTGACAGAAAAAAGAAAGAAATACCAAGAGTTAATTTCTAGTGATAATTTTCAATATCAGAAATTCTTGTATGATACTTGTACATCAGTATTTTTCTGGCCTTTCATTGAAGAATTCAAGGAAGCACCAACACATGGTGTTTTTCGTTTGATTGTTGATCACTCGTTTGATGCAGTAGATAATAAAATACTTACAAAGATAAGAGAAATTGCTGATAATAGATTTTTTTTTCATTGGTATTTAGAATTTCCAGAAGTTTTTAACACAGATAACTCTGGGTTTGATTGTATTCTAACGAATCCTCCATGGGAGAGAATAAAACTTCAGAAGAATGAATTCTTCATGACAAAAGATCCATCTATCATTAAAGCACGATCTG
>JAEOTI010000719.1 GCA_016839955.1 Candidatus Hodarchaeota archaeon
AATCAGGAGCAAGTAAAGATATATCACCGGTCAAAGGATCTTCTCGTATGTCAATAAGTCGAGTAACTTTGTCTCCATTTGGCATCAAGAATGAGATAGTCCTTTTCTTCTCAATAAATTGAATAGCGGAAATTATCAAACCTCTTTTGGCAAGATAATTTTGTACCTTAAAATATTTAACGAGGATTTTCTTTCTAAACAAAATAGCACTCACCTGAAGGTGTTACCTTTTTTTGGAAATCACGATTCGTTCTGTTAAAGCTAAGGATCTTTCATCTCTAAATGAATTATATTCTCAGAGTGTTGATAATGATGAATATAGAACGCAAAATGCAAACATAAGAGCTTATGCAATGTATAACAAAGATTTGGTTAAAGTTGCTATTGCAAAAGACAAAATGATAGGCTATATTATCAGTTATGTTTCTAATCCGAAAAAGGCTAAATTATATTCAATTTTTGTGGTAGATTCGTATAGAAAACAAGGAATTGGCAAAAAACTATTACTAGAATTACAAAAAGTAATATCAAAGAAATTTAACAATATAAAGTATCTTTCTGTAAGAATTCCAGAAATAAACAAAGATTCTTCCTCATTCTTTCATCAGATGGACTTCAAAACAATCACTAAGATCAATAATTATCGTAAGAATGATCTAACATTCCCTTTTACTGTAAATAACTCGATAATCGTCAGACAAGCTCAAAAAAATGATCTAGATGGTATTATTGCGATTGAAACTAAATGTTTTTCTGAATTCTGGCAGATGGATAAACTCACTTTTTTTCGGATAATGAAAAATCCAATGAACAGTCTTAATGTGGCTTTCCTAAATAATGAAATCGTCGGTTATAACTATAATACAATTGTAGGCTCTGATGGCAATTATGTAAGAATTGCTACATCTCCAGAATTTAAAAGAAAAAAAGTTGCCACCACTTTAACAGCTATTGCTTTTTCTTGGTTCAATGAAAAGCATGTAAATCAAGTACTCCTCTCAACTTACGCTGATTCTTCCCAACACAATAAGATGTATGGTTCTTGGGGATTTAAAAAGCTAGATCAAGAAGAAATAATGGCTAAGCAATTTGATTAGGAGCTAATGAACAATAATCAATGTTTGCGTTCTGGTGCTTTGATGAAAAAGATTTTCTGTAGGAATAAATTTCTGTTTTACGTGAGGTAAATTCGTTTTGCAAATAATCCGCGATCCAAAAAAAGTTATAACTGTTTTAGAAAAAAATAGATGGGCGATATGGACACTACTAAAAAACGATGGTCCTTTACCTGCTGAAGAGATAGCCAAAATATTTGAAAAAAACGTAAGTACGATATATCGTCATTTGAAGCAATTAATTAACGCAGGATTTGTAGAAGAGAGTGATCAACAAAAAGGCCCTCAAAAATATGTAGTAAAGGTGTATTCGGCTGCATTGGTGGACGCTTTTTTTATTTTAAGTGAGGAAGCGGAATCAGAAATAGCTGCTGAACCTGGAGGCACTTCTTATTTACAAGAAACGGTTCCTACAATTTTTAGATATTTGGAGTCTCTTGGATTCAAAATTAAAGACACAAAGAATGAAGAAAAAGTTATAGAATTGATCAGTTCAATTTTACTACATTTAAGCAATTCTATTGGGAATTTAGTAGGGGATCAAACCTATTTACATGGTTTAGAATATAATCACGAATTTGAAGTAATGCGTCGATTCATCGCGATGTTTCTTGTACAAACAGATACCGTTTTTGATAAACAAGTTGCAGACTTGAGAGAGCTTCTAGTCGATCCACACAAATAGAATTGAAATCTAGATCTCACTAATACTATTCTGGAATTTTTCTTATCTTTTGTGTTTGAGAACTTAAAAGACTTAAAACTTTGATCGCAGTTTGGATATCATCAAATACTACTCCACCATCAAAACGGATTTTTTCAGTCCACTGTGTTTTCAGAGAATTTTCTCCAACGAAATAAGTTACAATCGGCTTTCTATACTTTTGCATATCACTAATCACTTTAGGATCAAATGATGTTGATACCTGCATTGCTGCAACCATCAATAGTATCATATCTATCTCCTCACCTTGAAAAAGTATAGGAATTATTTGACGTAGCGCTTTATCCAATCCATGAATTTCAAAAGCTGGCCATGAATCTACAGGATTTTTTGGAGGCATCCACGATGGAAAAATCTTTTGTAATTCAGCTGTCGTAGATTCCGAAAGCTCAGGAATTTTCAAATCGTATTTCTCAGCAATATCTGCGCCAATGACTCCACCAGCTCCAGTGATTGTTACTATTGCTAACTTATTTCCCTTAGGAGAGGGTAATTTTGAAAAAGCTTCTACCGTATTAAAAAATTCACCGAATTCTGTAACTTGGATTATTCGGGATTGTTTAAGGACATCTCTGAGAAGCTCTGGAGACCCTTCAGCTGTACTTGAAGTGTGACTTAGAGCTGCTCTCTTCCCCACTTCTGATTGACCTCCAAGTAAGCAAATTAGGGGTTTATTTTTGGTGTATTCTCTTGCCAGCTTCAGGAATTTCCGTGGTTCACTCAATCCTTCTAAATAAAAACCTGCTACTTCCGTTTTTTTATCATAAATAAAATCCTTCAGCAGATCACATTCGTTTACATCAATTCTATTTCCAATAGAACAAGATTTTCGAATGCCTAGATGTCTTTCTGTGAATAATTGGAGAATTACTGCTCCCGAAAAATAACCAGACTGACCAACTATCGATACATTCCCTTTTTTCCGCATTTTATCATCTATGGGCTCAAAGGTTGTTATCAGTTTATCGGTTACGGTACCCATACAATTTCCTCCCCAGATTCTTATTCCATACTCTCTTCCTAGTTTCTTTATTTCATCTTGTATTAATTTTCCTTCCAACCCTGATTCTGCGAATCCTGCGCTTTCAATTATTACCCCACGGACATTTTTCTTATAACATTCCTGTAATAAGTTTGGAATATGCTTTGGTGAAATAAACATTACTACTAAATCAATATCGACGGGGATTTCCTTTAGAGATGAATAGACTTTCAACCCCAAAATTTCTTTTGCATTAGGGTTAATTGGGAAAATCAAATCTTTATTAGGAAATGTCCATAAAACGTTTTTTAATATTCCAAAGCCAGCCTTTTTTTCATTACGACTGACTCCTACAATAGCTATAGATTTTGGTTCAAAAAAGCATGCAAGATCATTATCCACATATCTCATCTCAATGAGTCGTAATTTGAACATCAATAAGGGTAATGATGTTCAGGATTTTAGCTATAAGCGAAAATATAAAATTCTGCTTATCAAGCACTATATGATCTGGATTTATATAATTCTTGGAGGATTCAATTATCTCACAACGAAAAGACCAATCACTAAGCAAAGGTATTTTCTATCCGGGAGAAGAAACTACAACTATCTTTAAGTGTACAATCACTAATACTACTGGTTTTTTAAAAGATATCAGTCTTTTTACTGTATTAATTGGTTTTTTTGCGTTTTTTCTGACAGAATGGTTTGCTTTAATTGTTGTTCCACTTTCTTGGCCACTATTGATTGCTTATTTAATGCCAAAACATTACAAATTCCTTCAATTTAATAAACATTCATTGATTTGTGGTACTGGATCTTTCAAACATCTCATTCTATCCAAATTTTCTTCACGATATCCACAAAAGAAGTTTCTTTATAATGATATCGTTAGTGTTCGTTTTAACAAGTGGGAAAAACGAAAAAGAGGAGGAAAAAAGGATCTTTTTGGAAAAGTTGAAATCAGAATAGACTTAAAAAGCCCTACTTTCAATTTTTTGACAACAGAGGAAGATTTAACAGCTTTAGTAAAAGCTTTTGACTCTCATAAATTTTCCACCAAGGTTCACAAAATCCGATCTCGGGGAGAGCTGATTTTGGACTTTCCTAATTCTCCAAGATTTAGTACTTGAGATTATTCAATCTACTATGATTTTTGAATCAACCCAGCCACAATCTTTTTATTATATCTGTGTTGGATATGTATTGAATTTTAATGAAAATTTCCTGTAGACAATTTATAGTTTTTATATTTCTCTTCCTCTTATTGTATGGCGAATATCACGTTTTAATTCCCCATCATGCTGCACCAGTAGTGGAAGAACTACCTTGGAACTTACTACAAATTGATATTCTAGGAGCATGGGAAATATCAACAGGTAAAGATTCAATAACAACAGCCGTAATTGATACAGGTGTAGATTTCACAAACCCAGCAATTTCGCATGCTAAATGGATAAATACAAACGAAATTCCAAACAATTCATTAGATGATGACAATAATGGTTATATAGATGATGTTTATGGATGGGATTGGGTTAATAACGATAATAATCCTGGTTGGGAGGAGAATGATAAAATAAACCACCATGGTACATTTATTACAGGGATATTAGCTGCAAATGATGAGACAATTATCGGTGTAGCTCCTAATTCAACCGTTATGGCATTAAGAGTAGTGGACCAAGATAACCTAATCTTGAATCCTGATGCATTAGGACTTGCTGTTGATTACGCAATCGAAAATGGTGCTGATGTAATTACAATGAGTCTTGATCTTCTCATTGGACCCCCAGGATTTAGAGACAGCATTCGGGAAGCTTATAATCTAGGAATCCCAACTGTAGCTGTTGCAGGCAATTCTGATTATGGAAATGAATCAATTGTCCTTCCAGGAAGTTTTTCTGAGGTAATAACTGTAGGAGCCTCAAATATCGATGGAGAAAAAGCAGATTACAGTAATATCGGAGATGAAATTGATTTGATTGCTCCTGGAGGACAAACCTCTGATGTTCTACTTCGAAGTGCTGATATCGGAGAAGGATATCGTTATGGACATGGAACCTCCTATGCTGCTCCCCATGTTGCAGGTGTTCTTGCTTTGATCAAATCTATACGCAATGATCTCACTGTTGAAGATTTGAGATTCATTCTCCATACTACAGCAACAGATATTGGTTTAATCGGATGGGATACACAAACAGGGTATGGAATATTAAATGCGACTGCTGCATTAGAATTCTCATTAACTTATACAGCTCCAGCAACAACCTCGCAAAAAAATGAATTTTGGATATTTGGAACTGGTACAACAAATATTTTTGAAATTATTGGCCTATTTACCTTGATCGTAGTATACATTAATAAAAAACGTAATAAAAAGTGATATTACTGATCATCGCATTCCATCAAAGGTACACGATACAATCCTAACTTATGGCGAGTTCCTGAATGGATCTCAACTTCTTCCACATTAATCAAACCACTTTCATAGATGGTAATAACGTTAAATGTATTTAATCTCTTGGAGCGAATTTTCTTACTTGAGAATGTTCCAGCATTTACAAAAAGGGTATTTTCAACTTGCATTGTTGTAGCAAAATGTTCTAATCCTGATAAGACTAAAGGAACATTGTGATCAGTCATAAAACGTAGAACATCTCCAGCATCCTTTACAGCTCTCTTAAAATGGCTACGAGGAATAGGTAACACTGAATGATGCATTGCAACTAGGAAGAATTTGTATTTACCGAAGCAAGTGTATTCATGTTCAATCATTCGCATTCGACTCCTACCTACATGTCCAGAAGGATCAGCTCCTGTATTTATCCCTAAAACTCTAAGAAATTGATCTTCATATATTGGATCCAAGGGACCTATTTGCTGAACCCAAATTTCACGTCCAAAAGGTTGTAAATCTCTTGTACCTGGGACGATTATATATGGTACTCCTTGATCTCTTAATTCTTTTAGCTTCAGCTTAGCTATACCAAAATCTTCTGGGTAGGAATCGTTTGTTAAGTCACCTGTATGAATCAAAACATCAGGTTTTTCCCTAATCATCATCTTGATACCGACATCATATACCTTGGAAAGGAAGTCATTACCAGATGTGAAATGAGTATCAGAAAAATGACAAATTTTACTGAAGATTTTTTCACCAGGAGTAATGTAGGTAGTTCTATTGGAAAGTTCTCCCTTCCAAATTGGTTTTACTTCATTTGAGGGATCTAAGAATGTTGAATATCTATCTACACCAACAAATTGTACACTAATCTCCTTATCCTTTATTCTAATATCAACAAAAGTATGACCAGCCATTCCACGCGTTTTAAAACTGCTAAAAGTTCCTGAGTTAATTAACAAAGCATTTCGCTCTCCATTGGAGAGAGTAAATACATTTGGAAAATGTCGATGTGCAGTTATCAAAATATCAATTCCCGCCTTCCAGATCACCCTTGAAATATTACCTGCATCAAGAATCATTGATCGTTCACGCCCCGTGGAAGGTATAGGGAAAAGGTGATGATGAAAACACAGGACCTTCACTACATCATCAGGGA
>JAEOTI010000720.1 GCA_016839955.1 Candidatus Hodarchaeota archaeon
CTCACAAACTGAATCCTAAAATACTACCTTTTTCACATCCTAAATTAAAATTATTAAACGAAATCGCTTGGTTAAAGCATTTTTCCAATTATCAGCGTTTAAGCTTTGTTTGGTTTTCGCAATATATATTTCATGTTGATTTTTCATTTTTAGCCAAAATTCCCACCCTTTGTTGGAGCCTTTTCTAGTAAGAAACTTTCTAATTTCAAATCCTTCTATCTCTTCTAATGTATAAGTTGTATGCTTCCAAATAAATAAGATCCTGAATCTTATATGTAATAACTTTTCAGAAACATCAAATACAATTTCATAAGGGCATCCAATTACAACTAAGCCCCAAATAAATAATGCAATACAAACAGAAAAAATCGAAAATGAGACAAATGGTGGTAATTCTAAAAATAAGGAAGCTAATATGTATATACAAAAAAGAACCCCAACTATAACCCATGAAATTGCTCCAAAAAAACGATCAAGATTAGATCTTACGAATTTAAATTCTGAACGTGGTTTACCAATCATTTGTGATTCTATAGTTGTCATTGAAAGCAAACTGATGGTCGGCATCAAAGTTTCTCCAACAAAACCGAACTCTAATCCTTTGGTAAGTTGTTGTATTCTTCTTAAGGCTTAATCCTTTAAAGGCGATCTCCAGGGGAACCAATCAATTACTCAAAACTCCAGTTTGGTGGATCTTCATGGCTTCAATAACGCTAAATGGGTGGGAAATTGCCGATTTCCCAAATATCAAAACAATAGAATGGATATTTCTATTTTTTTGTGTTGCTATTGCGGTTCTTGGACTCCTATATGCACTAATACTTGTTAAACAAGTGCTTTCTGCAGACATAGGTGAACCAGAAGAACAACGAATTAGTAAATGGATAAATGATGGTGCAAATGCCTATCTGAAGAAACAATTTAGATCAATTCTTCTTATTGTTGCTTTTTTAGCTATTGGTCTTTGGATGACCGCAGATCTTGCTGGACAACCCTCAAGAGTATCAATTGGTCGAGGTATGGCATTCCTAGTAGGAGCTGCTTTTAGTGGCTGTGTAGGAATAGTAGGTATGAACGTAGCCACGAAGGCAAATCTTCGAGTCGCAGTAGCAGCAAGAAAACAAGGGTTCTCTGAAGCCCTAAAATTGGGCTATCGAGGAGGAACTGTTACTGGAATGTTAACAGACGGTCTTGGATTACTTGGCGGAACAGTAATATTCATTATTTACGCTACAGAAGCTCCACAGGTTTTACTGGGTTTTGGTTTTGGAGGAACACTATTAGCACTCTTTCAGCGTGTTGGTGGTGGAATATATACAAAAGCAGCAGATGTGGGAGCAGATCTCGTTGGAAAGGTAGAAGCATCAATTCCTGAAGATGATCCTAGGAACGCAGCAGTAATTGCAGACCTTGTAGGTGATAATGTAGGCGACTGTGCTGGCATGGCTGCAGATGTATTTGAAAGCTATGAAATAACGATTGTTTCAGCCTTAATTCTTGGTTTAGATCTCTATGAAAAAACTGGGAACCTCGAATGGATTGTCTTCCCTCTTGTTGTAAGAGCTATCGGCGTTTTTTCCAGTATCATAGGGACTTACTTCGTTAAGGGTACAGGTAATGCGATGCGTGCAATTGAAAAGGGATTTCTCACTTCAGCAATGATTTCCATTGTTGGTTTCTTTATTCTTTCAATCTTTTATTTTGAAGATTTGAGGGTAGGATTCGCAACTTTAAGTGGGATCTTACTTGCAATTGTTATAAACCGACTTACTGAATGGGCGACGGGAACAGAGCATGGACCAGTAAAAGAGATAGCCCAGAGTAGTAAAACTGGATCTGCAACGAATATAATTAGTGGCTTAGCTTCAGGAATGGAAGCTAGCTCTTATGCAATAATTATAATTGCTCTTTCTATTGCAGCATCCGTCTTAACTTATTCCATCAACTGGACTAAGTGGTTTAGTGAAGACTTATTCCCCACGTATACTATTGAAGGAACATCCACTGAAGTAAGCCAAGTAACCCTTGTATTATACGGTGTTGCCCTTTGTGGAATAGGAATGTTAACTTTGACGGGTAATAATGTAGCAATGGATTCTTTTGGGCCAATAGCTGATAATGCTAATGGAATTGCCGAGATGACAGGTTACGAGGGTGAAGCACGTCAGATATTAGCAGACTTAGATGCTGTGGGTAATACAACAAAAGCTATTACAAAAGGTATAGCAATTGGTTCAGCAGTTATTGCAGCTGTTGCTTTATTTGGAGCTTTTGTTACTGATTTTTCAACAGAGGTTCAAGCAATTGTGGAAGAGTATCCTGGTGCAAAACAAAAGCTAGCTGATTTATTCGGATTTGATCCCAATGCTAATGTTGATACTTGGAGATTGACGTTAGACATTGCTCAACCGGAAGTATTCATTGGAATATTAATTGGAGGATCAATCCCATTCCTCTTTAGCGCGCTTTCTATACGAGCTGTTGGTCGAGCTGCTTCAGGAATTATAGAAGAAGTACGTCGTCAATTCCGAATCCCTGGTATAATGGAAGGCACAAAGGAACCTGACTATTCTCGTTGTATTGAGCTTTCAACTGATGCAGCTCAAAAAGAACTCATTGGACTTGGTATCATTGCAGTCTTTAGCTCAATAATTGTTGCGTTTTTACCATTTAATAATCCTATTTGGGTCTTAGGTGGGTTCCTTGCAGGTATTATTGTATCAGGACAACTTATGGCTGTATTTCAAGCTGATGCGGGTGGGGCTTGGGATAATGCCAAGAAAACGGTTGAAGATGGTGTTTTTGGTCCTAAACACGGAAAGGGATCTGAAACGCATAAAGCTTCTGTGGTAGGTGATACTGTAGGTGATCCACTAAAGGATACTTCAGGTCCTGCGTTGAATCCCATGATAAAAGTTGTCAACATGGTTAGCCTGCTTATAATGCCATCTGTGATTAGAATAATGATCAACGATGAGGTGAATGGTATTTTTACTCCGTACGTAAATATAGTAATACTACTTGTATTGCTTCTAATCGTGGCTGGTGTTATTCTACATAGTAAAAAGACTTCATTCAGCTTTGCAGACGAAATTGAACAAGCAGAAATCGAAACAGAAAGGAATGGTTAAGCACAAAAACCATTTCCTTTTTTTTTATTAGTAGTATACAAGCTCCTCTCCTCAAGCGTTTTACTTCTCTGACAAACTATCGATGAGGGTTGTCAACTGCTGATGGTTTTATCGACAACTATACCCAAATATGGTCATCTCTTCTACAATGAATAGTTTCTCCAAAGAGAAAGTCATTATTTTACCAACTTAAACCGAATCTCTATTGGTAGTGAATAATGTGTAAAGAAAAAAAGGGATTTCATTAAATAGAAGGAAGTCTTCAGTTTCAAAGCACATCAGGCCTCATTTTTAGTCTGATTTCTTGATAAGGCCCTAGTAAGCGTGATTTTAATTCTTTAAGCCATTCTCGAGAACACCCAGTAGCTTCGGCTAATTTTTGAATACCAAAGTATAATCCAAAATTCTTTCTCGTTTCTAAGAACAGAGCAGCCACGATAGTTCTTGGTTTTAGCACTGGAACCTCAAATCGATAAAGTGAGTTTAGACAACTGTATAATTTTTGATGCATTTGTTCAGAGATTGTTAATTCGAAAACTGCGTGATTTAAAATTTGAACTGCCTCTAAAAAAAGTTGTTCTCTTTTTTTTGCTGATATCCTCACAAAAAGACTCATTGTTTTTCGATCCGATGAGTGAGCTTATTTTGAATTTCATTGTTTGTGAACAAATTGGGGAGGTGTTTCAAAATTGGTTAGTTGATAAGAAGAGCGAAATATTGTTTTTTAGCTATAACACAGACCTACATAATATTAGAAAGATTCGGAGTACAAATTAGTTGTTAAAAACTAAATAAACGAACAAGAGCATTAATATCTTTTCTCATAGTTTAATACATCAATTCCAGATGAATTTAGAAGAATTGATATGAGAAAAACAAAGAACTATTTGATAAATAGCTTCATATTAAGGAAAGCCTAAAGGCTCTTAAGCCTCTATTAGTCATGAAAAGGCTAAGTATTATCGTTTGAGGTTAACAAAATGGTTAAAGTTTATCATGTTCAAGGAAAGAAGACAGTTCCTTTAAAAGAACCGTATGAATTCTTTAATGGCGATGTATACCTAATTGATGCATCAATGCTGCCAAAAAAGAAAGTTTTTGTGTGGCTAGGGTCAAAAGCATATGCAGATGATCGTGCAGTTGGGGCTTGGGCTGCAAAACTTCTTGATACGAAAGATCCCGAAATTGATATTGATAGCGAACCAGAAGGCAAAGAAAGCTCAGATTTCAAAGGATTAGTTTCATTTACTGTAAAAGAAGGTGATACGCCCGGTTTTCTAAAACACATTGATACTTCTAAGAAAATTACTTATAATCTCTTTCGAGTCTGGGATACAGATCTTTCTGATGGTAGTTCTAGCGATGACATTGAAATAAAGCCTGTGACTCTTTCTAAAAGCTCTTTAAAGAGTGATGATGTTTTCGTTTTAGATGGTGGCAATGATATTTTTGTTTGGGTAGGTAAAACTGCACAAGTTGGTGAAAAAGCAGCTGGGAATCGTTTGGCCCGTAAACTTGATGTAGAAAGAAAAAGAACTCCTATGGTTTACGCTATAAACGAGGGTGAAGAGCCAAAGGGATTCTTCGAACTCTTAGATAAAGCAGCAAAAGAAGCTCCGAAAGCTGGTAAAACCCCCACTCCTGAAATTCATAAGGCAAAAGACGTCAAACCAAAGAAGAAAAAAGGCTTTTTTGGTAAACTATTCGGTCGATAATTATCACTACTTTTTCCCATCCTCATTGAATCCTCTAATGCCTCTCTAGTTATATAGAGGTGTTCTTTTTTTTTACAACCGTAAAACGAAAATTTTTCCCGGTTCCACCTATGGAACTAGGTTGGACGGACTCGCAGGAAGCTCCATCCTTTAGGATGGAGTAGTTCACGGATCCACTACACCTTGTGGTTGAATCGAAAATACGGCTTCACTCTCGGGAAGTAATGGACTATCTAGGACCCGAGCAATTCTTCGATCACCCTTAGATTTTCGAAGATATAGTCGTGTGTGTGATGCATGTGCAACTACATGTCCTCCTGTTGGAGCATTCGGATCTCCAAAGAATTGATCTGGTTTTGCATGAACTTGATTCGTCATGATTACCGCCATTTTAGCAACTTCTGCTAATCTAAGTAATGTGTGAATGTGTTGATTCAATTTTTGTTGTCTTGACGCGAGTGTGCCTCGTCCAATGAATTCTGCTCGAAAATGACTAACCAGTGAATCTACAACGATTAAACCGAATTGTTCTGTTTGGGATCTTCTATAGGTTTGCTCAGAAAGCACCATTTGATGATCTGAGTTAAATGCACGACCAACGATAATATTTGATAGGACATCTTGAGGTTCAAGAACATCCCAGCGTTCTGTCATCGATACAATTCGTTCTGGACGAAATGTTCCCTCTGTATCGATATATACAACTTGAACTGGTGATTCACCTTCTACTGATAATCCTCCAAGATCTGTTGGCAACTGTGCTGTTACGCATAATTGATGAGCAATTTGAGTTTTTCCAGTTCGAAACTCCCCTGCTAACTCCGTTATACCCCCACATTCAATGCCAGCTCCTCCGAGAAGACCATCAAGAGCTTCAGATCCAGTAGTAATTTTTCGCATATTTAACCGCTGCTCTAAAACTTGATCAGCTGTTAAGAATGAAAGATCAAGAGCATCTTGTGCAGCAGCAACAATTTTTTGTGCAGTAGCGGCACCTATTGAAGCAATTGACGACAGTTCATTAAATGCAGCTGCTGCAATCGCATCCACTGTTCCAAATCCAGCTTCCATTAATGCACGAGCAGTTGAAGGTCCAATACCAGGTAAATCAGTAACTGATTCAATTTTCTCTTTTGCCAAGTTTTGCACCAACTTTATTGCTAACTTTGCTTTAAAAGAGAATTTCGATGAGACAGGTGATTCAAAAAATACTTAATGAGATTAGAATTGAAGTAACAAATCTATAGTCGTTGATGAGCCTAAAAATGTGAAAATCTCACTGAATCCTAAGTTAACTAGTTCTATCATCTCAGAAATAAAAAAATTATCGATCCAAGTTGATAAAACACAAACAAAAGATCCTATACGTCTTTTGGAAGTTATTAAAAGAAATAATTCCTTTATTACAACAAAAAGTTAAATTTATTTTATAATATCCTAGAAGTGACTCCGACAAAACAAAGGACTAAGATATTAGAATGATCGAGTATCGAAAATTCTTTTTCTGTCAACATTGAAAAAAAGAAATATGTTTTAGTTTTCCAAAAAAGCATGTTGAAATTGTTTTTCCAGGTAACAAGGAGAGTATTAGTTGACTTTGGAACGACGAATTACATCACATCCTATTCTCGAGATTCCTGATAAAAAAAAGGTACAATTTACCTTTAATAGTAATACAATTGAAGGAATAGAAGGAGAACCAATCTCATCTGCTCTAATTGCTGCTGGTTTTGATATATTTGGTTTCCACCAAGATGGTAGTCCTCAAGGAATTTTTTGTGCAAATGGCCAATGTGCTCAATGCCTTGTTTTAGTTAATGGGAAACCTGTCAAATATTGCATGGCTCCCTTAAGGGCGGATATGATCATACAGAGCATAGTTGGTATTCCATCTTTACCTGAAGATGATAGTAAAGTTGTTTCTAAAGGTCCAAAAAGGGTTTCAATAGATGTTTTAATAATTGGTGGAGGTCCTGCTGGTTTAGCGGCAGCAAATGAGCTCGGAAAGCGAAAAGTCAAAACAATATTAATAGATGATAAGGATAGATTAGGAGGAAAACTTGTTCTCCAAACCCATAAGTTCTTTGGAAGTATAGAAGATTGTTACGCTGGTACCAGAGGTATTGAAATTTCTCAAATACTGTCTCAGGAACTTTCTGAGCATTACAGTGTAGAAATTTGGCTCAATAGCACTGCACTAGCTGTATATACTGATAAAACCGTTGGATTGTTAAAGGATAATACTTATATTATTGTAAAACCGAAAAAACTCCTTGTTTCCACAGGTGCACGTGAAAAGATGCTAATTTTTCCTGGTAGTACTTTACCAGGAGTATATGGAGCAGGTGCATTCCAGACTCTCGTTAATAGGGATTTAGTAAGACCAACAGATCGCCTTTTCATTGTTGGTGGAGGAAACGTTGGATTAATTGCGGGTTATCATGCAATTCAGGCAGGAATAGATGTAGTAGGTCTAGTTGAGGCGCTACCACATTGTGGTGGTTATTTAGTTCATGAAGATAAATTAAGGAATTTGGGAGTCCCTATATACACTAAACATACAATATTATCCGCTAATGGAAAAAATCAAGTTCAATCGATTACTATATCCGAGATAAATGAACGATTTGAACCAATAGAAGGTACAGAACGAAGCTATGAAGTTGACACTATCCTCATTGCTGTAGGATTAGAGTCTGTTGATGAATTTTATTTGAAAGCTAAAGAATTCGAAATAGATGTTTGGACCGCTGGGGATGCCCAAGAAATAGCTGAAGCTTCAGCAGCCATGTTTAGCGGAAGAATTCAGGCCTTACAGATATTATGGACTCTTGGATTTGATGATGTTGAAGTTCCGAAGATTTGGAATGAAAATTTAAACATTCTAAAAATGCCAGCAGGAGAAACAAAAGAAATTCAAAGACCTACTAGAAAAAGTGGTGTATTTCCAGTTTTTCATTGCCATCAGGAGATTCCCTGTAATCCTTGCACTTCAGTTTGTTCAAAAGATCTTATCAAAATACTAGATGGTTCAATTACTAGTATACCTTCATTTGTTGGATGTGAGGATGAAGAAGATTGTACAGGTTGTGGTAAATGCGTTGCAATTTGTCCAGGACTTGCAATAACTCTTGTTGATTTTAGAAAAGATCCCGAAAATCCTCGGGTTACAATTCCATTAGAGATGGGATCGAGTGCTGCAGATATAGGTGATAAATTAACTGTTATCAGTGACACTGGGGAAGAATTAGGAGAATTTGAAGTTCAATCAGTTAGAGAGTTACCAAAGTTTAGTAATACTAAACTTGTTAGAATTAAAATCCCAAAAAAGATTGCAACATTAGCAGCGGGGTTCCAAATACAGAAAACTAATATCACGGAACCAATGGATCAATATCATCCCGCACCTCTTCCAGATACTGCAATTGTTTGTCGATGTGAGCGGGTAACCGCAGGAGAACTTAGAAAATGGATAAGGCGAGGAATATATGATGTTAACCAACTTAAGGCACTCACAAAAGTAATGATGGGTGCTTGTGGAGCAAAAACATGTACTAGCCTTGTTCAGCGCTTATATCGAGAAGAGGGTGTTTCATTAGAAGACTTTACACCTGGTACAAAAAGACCATTATTTATTGAAGTACCTCTAGGTTCTTTTTTAAATTTAGAAGAGGAATAGGGTAAGGTGGTGACATGGTAGAATACGATGTCGTAATTATTGGAGCAGGTAGCTTAGGTGTTCCTGCAGCCTACTCTATTAACAAAGCAGGATATAAAGTCGCAGTCATTGATAAAAATGCTTCAGCAGGTCAGGGGGACAACAAACACGCTATTGGAGGAGTTAGGGCAACTCATACGGATAAATCAAAGATTATAACATCTTTACGATCAATTAAAACCTTTTCTACATGGGAAGAAAAATATGGTGATGATATTGAATGGCAAGAAGGTGGTTATGTATTTGTGGCTTATACGGATGAGCATGAGAAACTATTCAAACAAAACATTGTGATTCAAAAATCTTATGGACTAAAAATTGACTTTGTTAAATCTGATGTAATTAAAGAGTTAGTTCCAGGTATTATTGAAGATGAACTGCGAGGAGGTACTTATTCTCCTCATGATGGTAATCTTTCTCCTCTAAAAGCAATTAGTTACATGTACTTACAAGCTAAAAATCAAGGTGTGGATTTTTTTTTCAAGGAAAAAGTAGTAAACATCTTTCACAACGGGAAACAAGTTAATTCTGTTAAGACAGATCACACAACATATTCTACAGATTGGGTTGTGAATGCTGCAGGCGCGGAAGCTGCAGAAGTCGCAAAAATGGTAGGGGATGAAGATCTTCCAATTATCCCAGATTCACATGGTGCAGCGATCAGTGAACCTGTGAAGCGTTTTTTTGATCCAATGGTGGTAGATCTCAGGCCAGGTCCAAAATCTCAAAACTATTACTTCTATCAAAATGTTGAAGGGAAAATCATTATGTGTTATACTCCAAATCCCTTAATACAAGGAACAGATCGTCGTGAAACTTCAGATTTTCTACCTGAGATGTCCTTACGATTATGCCACCTTATTCCTCGGATGAAAAATCTACGAATACGTAGAGTTTGGCGAGGATTATACCCTATGACTCCAGATGGAAGTCCAATTGTAGATTATTCCAAAGGAATTAAAGGGTACATAAATTTAGCAGGAACGTGTGGTCAAGGATTAATGCTTGGTCCCGGATTAGGAGAACTTACAAGTCACCTTATCTCAGGTAAATTAACTAGTGAAGATAAAGAGATTCTAACTGGATTTTCACGTTATCGTGATTTTTCAAAAGAAGAGGAGTTAAAATAAGTTTTATTTTCAAAGCCTGTTTCAAAATCTTTCACTTTAAAAATAATAAATTCAAATTAAGACCCTTAGAGGGACATAAGACCAATTCTTAGTTTACTCAATTATTTTAGAGTATTTGGAATACCTTTTAGCAAACTTACAGAAGGTTTTTACATATCTTGGATTATTAAAATTCAAGGTAAAATCTATAGTTAATAAATAAATAAACTTTTTTTGATCTTGATTTTCTAATAATGGCATGTTCAATATCAAAAAAATTAAACTAAGCAGATCCATGGAGCAGGGTACAATTGGCTTTGGTTTGCAAGATAACATTGCTTGGTGATGGTGCTGTTGGTAAAACTGCCTTAAGAGACCGTTATCTTGGCAAAGAATTCAAAGGTACATATACAATGACGATTGGGGCAGATTTTGCTTCTAAGCAAATCGCCTTAGAAGATCAAGAGCTGAAATTTCAAATTTGGGACCTTGCAGGCCAACCAAGGTTTAAAGCTGTCAGAGAAGCGTACTATCGAGGAGCAGTAGGCGCATTATTAATATTTGATGTTGTAAGACCCGAGTCCTTTGAAAACACTCCTCAATGGATCTTAGAGGCCTGGAAGCATAACGGGAAAGGGAGAATACCAATTGTTATTCTTGGAAATAAAATAGATCTTCGACCACAACAACCAGAGGGATTACAAATCAAGGAGAAGCAAGGTCAAGCATTAGCCAAAGAACTATCAAAGATGACCCGACAACATGGATTTGATGTTACTTATATGGAAACATCCGCGCTAACAGGCGAAAACGTTTATGCTGCTTTTGAGCGATTAGCTCGTAGCATTTTAGCTTATATTCGGACAAAAAAACGCACAGTATAAGAGTAGTATTTTAGACCAAGAAACACAACATATTTTTCAAGATATCCAAGAAAATCTGTGTAAAGTAATTTTACTAAATGTGTAAAACTTAAGATTGATTATTTTTAACAGTCCGGCATTTTTCTTTTCTATTTTCCTTCAAAATTCTTTAAAAATTAAATACAAAGAAGAAAATTGGTTAATTAGGTCCCTTCAAGATAATTTAGGTGATGACATACAATTCTGTAATGTAGGAAAAAAAGATGGCAAAGGAATTAATACCAAATAACCTAAAAAAAAGGTCAATCAAGATAAATTTATCTTATAATTTATTGATTAAAAGCTTGCAAATACGAAGATTAGAAAAATTGTCTGGGGTTTTCTCTAGACAAGCTTTTGTTTTTTGCAAGTAACCATGAGAGGAATTCAATTTGGTATTCGATAGGCCTATTAGGATTACTTTACTTGGTAATACTGGAGTAGGTAAAACTTCACTTGTCAAACTCCTGAAAGGTGAAGACCCTGTACATACAGAAAAAACCATGGATATAAGTGTGGAAACTCGTAGAATTAAACTCCTATCTTCACTAGAGAAGTCTCGTTTCACTATAGAACGGCATCGTTATTATCGAATCACTTGTGTAGATAATCCGGGTGATTATAAACTGCGACGTAAATGGCGGGAAGCGATGCGAAAATTTCGAGCCGATGGAATCCTTTTTATGGTTGATCCATCGCAATCTGTTGAACAACAAAAAGTTGCAATGGAAGATAGCTATAACTACTTCTTAGATAGTTTATCACTCAATCCTGATCGTGCAGATAAGAAAGCTCGATCTAAACGCGGCATTTTCTTTTTTGTAGTAAATAAACTTGATTTAATTAATAATGATAAAGAAGCTGCAGAACGATTTCTTACTGAGAACTTTTCTCAAATAATTGACGACTATAAAATGACATTTCCGTTTTCCTACTTTGGCTATGCTCATATAAGCGTCCATAAATCTGAATATGAAGAAATTGATTCTATATTCGAACAGATGAAGATATTTTTATACGATAATTAAGGAACAGACCTCAAATAACACCTTAAGTAATTAAACGTTAATGAAATATTTACATCACACGTTTTATACCTATTATTATGATGTGTATGTAGGATGGAACAAGCAATTGTAAGAAATGTTCCAGGAAAGGGCTATGATATAATTAAATCATCAAAGAACTGGCCAAAGGTAATTGATATTTTTACACTTCTTCCTGAAGTTATTACTAGTAACCCTCCTCTAAGTCCTCACTTTCGCTACTTCTCAAAGAATTGGCTTTTTTCTCCCTTAAAGAGGTACTTAATCAAATTTGTTTCTCCTGATTTTGATGAATTTGGGAGATGTTCTATGAAGACTCATACTTTGTTATTGAAGAAATATGAGTATTTAGCTAAAGGGTTACCTTTTTACTTGTCCCCCCTTTTAGAAGATAAAATTGATTCTGATCGAAATGATCTCCTTGAGGACCGAGACTTTAATCCATTTCCTATTCATTTAACAGCACAAAAGCTACTTGAGAGTGTTTTTACAGACAAAGTTGTAATGGTGAAAGGAAGACTCTATCTACAAGATGCAATTGCACGTCAATTCTCTTTCATAGATTATGCCATTCCAGATGTGATTAATCATACATTCTCAATCCATTCATATCTTGGCGAAGGTCAAAATGATCTCCAAAAAAATTTTAATCTAAATTTTACCCTAGACCCAAAAGAGTCTAGCGAAACTATGGATTGGTTAATTGAAACAAGCTCTTCACCGATCATTCAGGAATTATGTAGAAACATTGACAATCCTACTGCGCGAAAAAGGATTCATGAGAAGCTTATTAATACAAATTTAAATAATAAACCTTTTACTTTTGATTTTAAGCAATTTCAGTAAAAAATTCTTTGTTTTAAAATCTAAAAAAGGTGATTCGTCAGAATAAATTTGATCCCCGGGCTCTGTAATGAACGAAAATAATCTAGTTCAAATAAAATTGATTCTTGAAGCAGTCCTGAAAGATTTTCCAGGTTCAAGAACTGTTTTTTGTTTGGATAAAGATGGATTATTAATTGCAGAAATTGGTCTCGCAGTCTTAGGCCGAGATGTAGCTCGTGAGATTATTAGCTTCGCAGCCAATGTTCTTTCACGAGCTAATATACTAGGATCTGACATAGAAGGCGACCCTTGGACAACAATAGCCTTTCAAGGTGATCAAAGTGCATTAGTAATTACTATTGCAGGTAAACGGGCAATTTTAGGACTGTTAATTGAACAAACTGTTGGAAAACTCCCAAATGACTTATATCGAAAATTTTCAGGTTATGGTGAGGAATTAGGAAAGAAAATAGAAACTATAACTATCCAAAAGTCAAGAACTCAAATGAAATAGGTTCTAATTTTATATATGCTGAATTCCTAAAAATAGAAGTAATAGCGCTGTTACAATTCCAGCAAGGGCCATCCGTCCACCATAGTACATCCCACTCTCTTCACAAATTCTACCCATAGAGAATCCTAGTAAAAAAAGCATAAAGATAGCAATTAATGTGGCAACAATTGCCGCTGTTTCTAAGTCTGAAATAAAAAAAAAGGGAATTATAGGGAATAATCCTGCTGGGATTGGAGATACTCCATGGACAAGCGCGCTCCAATATGTCGCAAAAGTCGCTGCTCGAGTGTGAACTGAATTCTCAATCTTAACCAACATAGCCATTTGTTCTTCTTTGGCTTTTCGTTTCTGTTCTAGTTCTTCAATTTCAAGTGCTCCCCAAGCGCTAGAAATTCCTAAAGCAATTACACCTCCAATAACTCCACTTATAATGACAGCAACTGAGTTTGCATGTGCAATAACTGCACCAAGAATAATTCCAATAGCTGTTAGTGCACCATCAAATGCTCCAATGACTGTATATCTACGAGTGATTGAGCCAGAATTTGATATACGATACAATTCTGAGAATGTCTTGAGGTACTTCAAATTCTTCCTCTTTCCCCCATTTAATTTCTGGAATCTAAACTAATTACAAGCAAAATAAGTAAAATTTTACTTCGATTGGTGTTTTGCCGTTCCATTTGAAGTTTACACCAAAAAAACCTTTGAATTTCTTAAATGAATTTTTCTGAAAATAGAGATTTTTGGCTTTTTTCTAAAGGAATAAAATAGATGATATGGAGAATAATTAAACCATTGACCATATAACTGCTCTTTTTTCCTTAGATAGACGTCTTTTAATCAGATTATTTTCTCTTAAGGCCACTAAAGCTCCAGGAATACGATCTTTACAATCCTTATCTTCTTTCATTGCTAATTCAACTATTTCACTGGTGGTTGCTTCGCTAATTTCCTTTAAAATAGAAATAATGCGTTTTTCTGTGTCCTTTTTCAATGAATTCATTTTTAAATCAATTCTTTATTGTTTTCAATGTAGTAGGAAGATATAAACCTAAAAGTTCATCAATTTGTGGAAAAATAGTGCTTAAAAAAAAATATGCAATCTTAAAAAAAATTTTGATTTTGCACAATACTATCAAAGACAAAACAAATCACATTGATAAGGGATATTATAAGATATCTAGCAAATAATGGTGTTCTAATGCATTTTAGTAACAAACGTATTTGGAAAATCGGTTTTTTAATGAACCCAATTGCAGGAATGGGTGGAAAGGTAGGATTGAAAGGTACCGATGGTTCAGCATATGAAAAAGCAATACAACTTGGAGCTGTACCTGTTGCGGTAAATAAAACCCGCTTATTCTCTGAAAAGTTAAAAATGGAACTGGCTTCATTAAAAAAAAAGGTTGAAATTTTTACTCCAAAGGGACAAATGGGCTTTCCTACTATTTCTGAATCTATATTCAAGGTTTCCTTTATCCCATTTGAACCAAAAACTACGACTAGTGCCCAGGATACGATAAAGGTTACTCAACAGCTCATAGAACATAATTTAGATCTTTTAGTCTTTGTTGGGGGAGATGGAACTGCTAAAGATATTTACATGGCTATTATAGATCAAGATGCCGACATACCTGGTTTTATTGGAGTACCTGCTGGCGTAAAAATGTACAGTGGCATTTTTGCAGTAACACCTGAAGCTGCGGCAGAAATAGTTAAACTATTTATTTTTGGTGAATCAGATTTCTCTGAATTCGAAATTATGGATGCTGACGAAGAACAGTTTAGATCTGACCATTTCTCAATTAAGCTTTTTGGATATCTAAATGGACCATATGTTCCATTAAAAATTCAAGGTGGAAAACAGGTTAGCCCAGATACAGAAAATGAGATTGAAAACCAAGAAGGTGTAGCTCGATTTACAACTGAACTTTTAAATAAAAAAAGGATTATTATTGGTCCTGGTACAACTACAAAAATGGTTGCTTCTTTTCTTGGTCGAAAAAAGACCTTACTTGGTGTTGACTTTCTCACGGAAGAGGGAGATTATTTTGATGTAAATGAACAACAAATACTGGATAATCCTTTTTATAACCCAAAAGACGTGTATATAATAGTCTCTCCAATTGGTCATCAGGGAATAATATTTGGTAGAGGAAATCAACAAATTAGCTCGGTAATTTTGCGTGACATTCTCCAAGCAAGGAAAAAAGACAACATAATAGTTATTTGTACAAAATCAAAACTTCAAAGTTTTGAAGGAGGAAAATTACGCGTCGACACCGGTGATTCAGTAGTTGATTCTATGCTAAAAGGTTATATCAAAGTAATTTCTGATTATCGAGAATGGAGAATTGTTGAAGTTATTTAATGTAATTTTTCATAGAAAATTGAGCAAAGAAACCTCTGAATTCATTCAGATGAAATTTACATTATATTATAGTTATAAGAATCAATTTCTTCCTTGAAGGTGTAAAGGGTTTTCAATCCGACTCTTCTGCTAAAATTACATCTGACCGTCGGATTTCTTGACTTCTTGCCAGGAAAAAATCACCAATGACAATGCGCCCAAGTAGAGCAATATGAGCGAGGCTTCGAGAAGCTAAACCTGTAATTTCACCATCTGAAGATTCAGTTGCAACACAAATCTCCTCACTGTCTCGTTCAGCAGCAATATAAGAAATTAAATCCTTTCCAGCGGCAGCAAGTCTTTCAAATGATGTATGACGAATTCTTGTGGCATCACGAGCCAATAATCGCTCTAGAATATTTCGGTGTTTCTTTATTTTAAATTCAGAGATAATAATAACTCGTTTGTAATCTTTCAGGTTATTAATGGGGTCTATAGGGATATCTTCTGGATATGGAATCAATAGAGTAATCATTGAAGTGGTACGAACAATCATCTCATGAATGTATGTCATTACCGATTCTTTGCCAAAGATTGGGGCAGTTTCCACAGATAAATCTCGTTCAGCTTTACCTACTTCGTCTAAAAGATTTTGTAAAAGGCTTTCATGTTCAGAAATGGTTTTTGTGACATTTTTCGTATTCTCATTAAATCTAGCAGAATATTCAGCAAGTGCTCCTGCAACTTCTTCAACCATTGCAAGCCTCTGATCAAATTCCGAAACGAAATTAGATTTTGTTTGTTCAATTCGCTCTGAAAATTGACTCATTATTTCTTGAAGAACATTTGATGCTTCGTTAGACACCTTTCCTAGAGTTTCTACTAAAGAATTTGTAGATGTCTCAAGAATTTGGGAAGTTGAAGTTTTATATTGGGATCTTGAGGCTTCTGCTGTTTTTGTAAGATTTTCTAGAGTAGATTCGACATCTTTTCGCATTTTAGCGAATTCATCAGAAATTTGGGTAGCCCATTGATCGCCTGCAGAATTAATAGAACTTTCCAGGGTTTTTACTATGTCTTCAATCCTCTGTAAATCCGCTTGATTAATTTCAGAGGATTGAGATTCCAGGTTTTGGATTATATTTGCTATTGAATCCCTTAGTGACACAGTCACACTTCGAAAATCAGTTTCTAAAGAATGTAGCTCATCTAGACTATTTGAAAGAGTCTGTCTGATTGATGGTATTAAACTATCAAAGGCTTCTTCACGTTGAGCACGGATCTGATATGGGAGTTTCTCTAACATCTCACTAATTCGTTGGTCAGCATCTTGAAGTTCCCCGTGAGCTTGACGGACGTGTTCTGAGACAGCTTCACTTACTAGTTGTAGGAGGTGATTTTTAAATTGTTGAAGATCCATTTTCTTTTTCTTAAAAGGCCAAATTCCTTTTTTGTAGGTTACTCCAGATACAATTCCTTCGATATGCTCTTCTAATTTTGAAGCTACCTCTCCTTCCATGGTATCAAGTATTTCTGTTGAAGATTCTGTTCCTCGCCTGATTTCACGAGTAGCATCTGCTGCTATTAACCGTGAAGCCTCGTCAGTCCGAC
>JAEOTI010000721.1 GCA_016839955.1 Candidatus Hodarchaeota archaeon
AATCACTATATCTTCCCTTCGGATGAGAGATTCGCTCGTCAGTTAGGACTGACTGATGCCACTGCCACGATGCGCCTCCAACGGTTAATTGATGTTAAAACTTTTAATTTACGTTATTTTATTCATCCTTCCATTTTCAATTACTCCATTCATCTCATTGAACATGAATGGCCCCTCGATGCTTCCTTAACTCCCTACACCTTATACTCCTTTCAAGTGCTCCCTCATCGAGGACATTCTGCATTATTACTTCCTAATTCAGTGGATCTTTCTTCAAAAGTCATCAGTCATTCAACACCTTCCTTATATCATCTTCATTGGAATCTCGACCAACTCGATCAATGGAACATGGAAAGTTGGGCAGACCAACCAGAATTTAATCCCTGGTTAAAAACTAGCGAGAACTTTCACACAACTATCCCCTTGTCACAATCTCATTCTCTCTCAAACGAAGAACTTGATCTTTTGAAAGGTATCTTTCGCTCCCCTGAGAAGCTTAATTTACTAGACCAAGAATTAGTAGAATTTGTGGAAAAACAGGTTATCATTCCTATTCCCTTTGTTTCGCATGTCGGACTTGAAAATCGCGTCTTCTTTTCTGCAACAGGAACAAATGTTGAAGATATTGCGCAAGCACTCCTTCCTTTTCCCCATACAGAATTCCTAAAATCAGAAGAGTATTTACTTGGCATAGTTGATCTCCCCAAGACCTGGGTGTACGATTTTCTCAGGACTCTTGAGAATCTTAAACTCGAAGGTCTCAATCTTTATTTCAAGACGACCTCATTAGACACTATCTACAATCCTTGGAAATCTTTAGATTTCTTCAAGACTAAAAAAAGAGAGTGATTAAACATTATGACCTTGTTAGATCGTTCTCTTTCTGATTTTATTGTAATAAAAAATGCATCAGAATTAATTGAAAATTAAACCTTACCCAAACAGAAGCTATTCATGATCCTTCCATTAAGGAACAATTCTTACAATTATGCTTTAATATTCTTAAAAACACGACTAATGATCAAGAATTCTTAGTAAGATTAAGTAGGGCTATTAAAATTCCTTGTTAAATTCCATTACTTGCAGAACTACTTGAATCATTAGAAAATAATTAGAATATAATTTTCGATTATATAAAGGTCCAAGACCATACTACTTGAGGTAGTTGGATGGTCTTATGCCAGTTGTTCACAGATGTCACCAAAATCCTTCCACTACCTTTTTTCCTCAAAATTTCTGGAGTAATTGATCATGCAATCTCGTAGTAAACAATATCGGTCTGCTAGAAACCAGGCACGAAGGAAGAACTTGGAACCACCCACCAAGATAGATGAACCACCTTTCGGTCTTAATCCCAACCTATGTAGTTGTCCCTTTTTTCTTCCCAAAGGTCAAATTTCTGATGAACTCAAAATCCCTCTAGATTATTTATCCAATCCTGATTCTACTGATCTACCCACAATCAATTGGATAATTGTTGGAGCTTGTTTTGGTTATCTTATCGAAAATAATTTGTTAGTTCCAAGTGAGCCAATTATGGAACATATTGACCATTTTCTTACTCAATTCCTTCCTTATTTCAAAAAACCTGAATCAGAAATGTTGAAAGAGACCTTTATTGAACTTATTTTAGCTCAACTTGTTCCTTTTCTTCTAGAAGTACCTTCTTCAATTTCCGATCTTAATTTCTAATTACATAAGACAAATGATTTAACACTCGTAAAAATATTTAACCTATCTCCGTAATTTAGGCAACAATTCTTCTTCTACTTTTTCATTGTCCAGTGTCCAATCTTCTAAATAACACCATAACGGAATTTCTGTCTTTAATACCTTCTTTGAAAATCGGTCTGTACTAATTTTTTGGGATTGCAACCAATCTTCAATAGTTTGAATTCCCGTCCATCTTGGAATTAATTCTGGTAAGACCTCTCGTTGAAGAAACGAGTCCACCCATTCAGGAAGCTCTTCTTGAGCTAACGCTTCGGCTAAGAAGGATTCCCATAACTTTTTTGTCTTTCTTAAACGATTTACAAAAGCCATTTGGCGACTAGAATCATCTGGATATATTCGTTTCCGTCCTCGTGTTTCCTTTTTTCTTCGTGGCATAATTCAATCGCAAAAGCAATAGTATTTTTTAGTTAATTAATGATATTATCATAGATTAAATGTCAATTTTACATGATCTAAAAGCTTCAACCTATCATTTTTTTTCCTATCCCCTTTATTTATTTACATTTTCCTTTTTATATTAATTTCAGCCTTTAAACACTATTTATTCGCATATATTCTTAATAGAAAGGTTTTTATTTTAAGAAACTTAAATAAAAATGTTATGATAACTCGATTCTTCTACAAAAATGTATTGGTGACAGGATTTTGTCAGGATTATTAACAGAATTAATAATTTGCTCTATTTGCGGCAATAGACAATCTTCAAAAAACCAGTGTTATTTCTGTGGAAGTAGAACCCGTTTCAATTCTCATAGAAGGAAAATCAGTACACTCCGACGTTGTATTAATTGTAAAACTAACCCCTCATTACTTTGTAGTCGTTACTGTCTCAATTGTTCAATAGAAATGACAGACAAATAGACCTACTTTACTTTTTTGTTAATTAACTAAAAAATTACCCCTATCTATACATCATTCTTTCTTCTTTTCGTTGTCTTTTCCCTATTTCTGATGATCCTATTGGAATATTTTTCATTCATCACATTCTTTTCATTACTTATTTAATTTGTATTTTATTACGTTTAGGAGCTTATAAATGCCTGTGCTTACTAATCCTTGGTGGCAACAGGTGTCTAAACCTTATAAAGCCAATATTGAATTTTCAGATGATCGAGAGATCTTTCTCTCCGATTCTACGCTTGACACACGCCCCGACTTAACCCAATTTTCCTCTTTAGCTGCAAATCCTCTCTTGAGTGTTGGGAACTGTTATGACAAAAAAACAGGAAAATTACGGGTCGTGTCCTCGAAGGGTAAGAAAGACCCTTTTACTATTCTAAATCGGGCTATTAAAGCTTCTAAATGTGCTGCAGGTGATTCTGGCGGTTTTCAAATTTTAATGGGCAAATTACCTCGAAATCTCGACCCACGTATCACAGTTCAAATTTATAAAAAAGCTGGATTCCGACAACATGACAAACCCATTCAATTAGACCTTCCACCTCCCTATGACCTTTCACTAGAAGATAGATTAAGCTTAATCCATCAAAGTGCTCTTAATTATCACATTATGGCAACTAAACTTCCTACAGTTATCCCAGT
>JAEOTI010000105.1 GCA_016839955.1 Candidatus Hodarchaeota archaeon
CGGAATACAAAGTTTAAGACATCAAACCTCGGAGTAAAATCTTCTATTACGGCCTAAATAAAGCTTAATTTATACCATATGAATAGCGAAATAAAGCCGAAACTGCTTATTTTATTTATTTTAGTTGATGGGGACGAGGAGATTTGAACTCCCAACATATGAAGGGGCTTCGCCTCTCTCAACACCCCCTAGAGGAGTTAAGTGGTTTCGGGGATTTCTGTCTGGTTGACTTGCAGTTGATGCCCAGCTCTACGAAGCGATACGTTGCTGATACGAGGAGTTTCCTTGCATACGCTAATATGCATGGATCTGAAGATGCAAAACGGGTTGTGAGAGGGTATCTGAAGTCGGCTCCGAATAATGGGAATGCGCTTCGTGCGGTGAAGGCGTACTTCAAGTATCTTGGACATCCCGAAATCGTTGCGGGATTTAAGTTTCCACGATGGCCCAGGAAAATCAGGAACATCACGAAAGAAGACTTACAGGTCTTCTATCATGCACTTAATGATTTGAGGGAGAAGGCGTTGTTCCTGTTCTATGCTTCAAGTGGGCTTCGGAAGATGGAGGTTCTCACGCTGCGAATAGATGACGTGGATTTCCGTCAACGAATGATTACGCCACGGAATCATGGAAGCAGTCGAACTAAGCAGTCCTTCGTCTCCTTCTACAACGACGAAGCGGAACGAGCCTTGAAGGAATACTTGCCTATAAGGAGTAAGAGAGCTAAACGGTTGTTTGCTATGGGACATAAACGATTTTGCAGGATGTGGAGGAACGCCAGGGAACAATCAGGGATAGAAATGTCGTGTCAGGATCTGCGGTTCTGGTTTGCGTCGGAAATGGGGAGGTTAGGGGTTGCTGATCGGTATGTGGATGCGTTTTGTGGTCGGGTTCCACGAAGCATCCTGGCAAGACATTACACCGATTATAGTCCAGAGAGATTGAAGAGTATCTATGATAGAGCCAATCTCAAAGTGTTAGAAGTTGGGGGAAATCTATGACATGGCTCATCTTAAAGCGTTAGCTAACTTAATACACTTATATTAAAATACATAATTATTATGAAATAAGATGATTGACTTATGACGATAGTAAATAAGTTAAATGATTTAGACGGGAAACGATGGATGCAATTTACAAAATCCTGGCTTGTTTTAAATCCCCGTCCACGTGACATAAAAAAAATTCATCCGTCATGTTTCCCAGAATAACTTGCAAGAGAATTTATCCAATTTTTTACTAAAAAAGGTGATTGGGTGTTTGATCCATTTCTTGGATCAGGAACGACATCAGTTGAAGCAAAGCAATTATTAAGAAACTCGGTGGGAATTGAATTATATCCAAAATTTATTACATTAGCACAGGAAAGAATTAACAATTTAGAAAATAAATCTAACATTAAAAGTTACATTTTTCCGGGTGATGCAAGAAACATCCTTGAAATTTTTAAAAAAAACAAATTACCTAAAATGAATTTCTGTCTAACTTCTCCTCCATATTGGAATCAATTACATATGAAACACAGAAGACAAAAATCAAGGATCGAGAACGGATTTCTTACAACTTATGGAAAAAATAAATTAGATCTCGGTAATATTACCAATTATTATGATTTTCTAGAAGAGTTAAATAAAGTGTTTGAAGGAGTCTATAACGTTATGTTGAATAACTCTTATCTTGCTGTTATCTGCAACAATATATATAAAAACGGTAAAATTTGGCCATTAGCATTTGACTTATACAGGATCGTTTCAAAGTATTGGGAACCTAAAGATGAGCGGATTTGGTGTCAAGATAATAAGAAATTAAGACCTTTTGGATTTTTCAGAGAATGGATTGCTAATAGGTGTCACCATTATTGTTTTATATTCAAGAAGAAAAATTAATTACCTAAAAGTATAACAATTTTCTCATCATTATCCATTCTCTTAGGAACTAAATCTACAATAAGACTTATAGAAACGTCGTTTGTTACTGTACCAATTTTTTTGGATATGACATTATTAATTGCTGCTAAGGCTATTTCCAATTCAACGCTATCGACTCTTCCTTCAAGAACTTTTAACTGGTTAAGTTTTACTGGTTTATTTATCAAAACACGAAAATTTCTTATTTCTTCTGAATTCTCATTCAATATTGTGAGTTTGTTTCCTTCAAAAATACGTTTAATATTAATTTCATACTTTTCACGTTCGAATGGTGTTTGCAGAAAGATTTTAACCTTATTAATAGAATTTGTTTTAAAAAAATGTTTATTTTTAAGTTTGAGCGGTTTGAAATTCTTCTTCGTCAAAGGATTCGTTTCATAATTCTCTTCAGGTAAATCAATTTCAACACCAGCAAGAGGCGTATATCTAAGTAATGCTATTGATTGCAGGGGTATATCTTTTATTTTTAATGTTCTATAAAACCATAATCGAGTGCCCCAATCAAATGAACATTCAAACATCTCTACTTTGCGAATCGTAGAATCATCAATGTAACTCTCTAAGATTTCTATTTTATTTGGTTTAGGTCTACTATGAGCCACATAACCTAACCAAACAAAAAATAAAGAAATTAAAAAACCGTGAAATAGATTATTTGTTAAAATGGAGTTTAAAAAATCAGACAATTATTGAAATCCTTCCCCTTGAATAACTTTTTTAATGAAATCTGAATTAATTTTTTCCACGCTTTCACTAACAGCAAACTTATCGACACATAGTCTACATAATAATATGATTTTAGATGGAATGCCTTTTGTTGCTGAAAAAATTGTTTCTATTGATTCTTCAGAAAAAGGGAAGAGTTTTGGTATCTTTTGTTGCATAATTTTTATTCTAGCTATAGTCAGATATTTCTCGATAAGCTCATGAACATCAGCTTTGCTAAATGGAGGTAGATCAATTACTGATCCAGCTAATCGCCTTTCTAAAGCACTCGGAGATTCTGTTAATTTATTCCATTCGGTTGGTGTTATTGCATATATCATTACTAAGTCGGAGGGATTGTTGTCAATTACATGTCTTAACGCATCTTGATAAAGTCCTTTAGCAATTCCAGGAATTAATGTTATTCTTTCTAATTCATCAATTAATAGTACTATGCCACAAATTCCCATAGAAATTAGTAATTTTAATAATCCATTCAAAACTTGTTCAGCTATTCGTGTATCATTAATTATCGACTCTAAATGTAGTCTATCCCTTTCCTCTCGAGAAAGTGAAGAACCGACAAACCATCTCCATGCAATAGATCCTAGATTAGAATCAGGTAAAGCGAGAAAAGCTCGTATAAGGTCAGTATTTTGGACATTAGATAAAGAGTCTTCTAGATCATTTATCAGTTGAATTGTTTTAGCTTCCAGCATATAATTTGTTATTTGTGAAGCACTTTCAAGAATAAATTTTCTACCATGAATTAAATATTTTTTAGAATCAGATTTTATAAAATTAAAAATATACTTACTTGCAAGATTTACTAAAAAGTCTCTTCCAATATCATCTATTAGATATAATAATAAATCGCGAATATTTCTACCAGGTGATTTAATATATATAGCAATAATTGGTTTATCGCTATGAAGTAATTTGGAATTTATGCTAACCTTAAATAATTTTAACAAGTGACTTTTACCGGTTCCATAGTCACCTAATAGAACAGTTATTGAACTTGTTCCATCTGAATAAAGACCTGATAAAACATCAAGAAAACGCCTTAGAACAGGTTTTCTATCGGCAGTAGTTATAGGAGATTCAGCAGGAACTGCTGTTGAAGGAAAAGGATTGAATTTTAAAAAGAGCCTATTGTAATCTCTTTTTTCTAAAGTACTTAAATCAACTAATCCTTGTTCGTCTAAAGCCAATTTTTCTCACCATTAATCTGTTATAAACCTAACTGAAAGGAATGCATATCGCTTATTATTATATTTGAAACCTGAATAATGTCTTTCTTCTTGGGGGGGAGCCCCATGAAGATAGATGTTTGTACCAAATTGACTAATGATTGTTTTTTGAAGGAAATCATCAAAGTCTTTGTGAGATTCAAGCCCAAGATCTAAAGATACCATATCGCGTATCTTGTCAATTGGGACATATATATAAGAGACATGAGATTCTTTTTGAAAATTTTTATAAACCTTTATCAAAGAGTCGTAAAAATTGTTAATAGTAATATTTGTTCTTTTCTTAATAGATTTAACTTGTTTGCCATATTTCACTATTAAACCTGCTTCCAAACAAAAAGCTATTAGAGTTTTTGTAGGAACTTTTCCAAATTTATTTTGAATATTTGATACTTTTTTTGGATTAAGTGTATAATTTAAAAAGTCATTGAATAATGAGCCTTTATCTTTATTACTTAGTAATAAACCCTTTAAGTAACGTCTATAAGTTTCTTTGTCGGAGTCTATAACGTTACATATTTCTTTACATTTTGAAGTAGCTTTATAAGTATGACTTTTTTGGGAAGTCTTTTCTATTAAAGTAAAAATTGTAGCGGTATAGAAATATGTATGACTTGTTTTTTCATGAACATGTCCTTTCTTTGTCAAAGATCCTAAAGTTTTTTGATATTTGTCCTCTGAAAATATTTTATCTTTTAATATACAAATTGATTTAAAAAGGCGTTTAGGATTATCAACTAACATTAAACCAGTTCTTGATCGCCTAGTCATATTTAGTTCGATAATATATTTAATTATAAGATTTTTTAGTTTTTCCCTTTAAGCAATAAAACAGAATAAACTATGTATGGTCTAGAATATATTCATGAAGATTTTATCCAGGAAATTTCTTTGTCGTAATTACTAAGAAACTGCGAAACTATATATACTCAAGGCCTTTTTTCACGAAAATTCTTAAAAAAAGGGGACCCTTTATTATATTATATTAAGTTACTTAGGGAGAGAGATAGACAAAGCGTGAATGTGTTTATATGGAATAGCAAGGACGTCGATAGAGCAAATATGCTATCCAGATTACTCATCAACAGGCGGAACGACTAGCGAACTCTCGAAGTTTCAACTAGCTAGCTATACAATTAATTATGCCAGCTTACTACTAACAATTCCTAATGTGTCAAACGTAATGAAGTTAAGGAAGTTTGAATAAAAACATTTATCGAATATCTTTACAAGAGGCGATTCTTAAATGGTACGATTTGATGTAATTTGTAAAACGCTAATATCAAATATGGGAGATCAATTATCGTATATTTCAAGAACTCCATATCATATAGACCCCCAAGCTGAAATTGAGATCGCAACCGAATTTGAGAGCGAAGAGAAAAGCCTACCTTTTACGATAGATGCTGCATGGCTTAACAGTCTATGCCCAACTTTAGGTAGAGATTCTTGGGCATCAAATGTCATTTCAGACGTGGTTGTTGCGTGGGAAGTTGATTCAACTCATAGTCATAAAGACATTAGATCAAGCATTGATAATTTAGCAACACTTAATCCAAGACTAGGAATCGAATTACTTTTAATTGGTGGAAATAAATATACTATAAACAGGTTTAAAGGCAGATTTAAAACAGCTTGTCAAGCTGCTAGATTAAAATCTGCTAGAATTATCGTTATTCATGATATAATTTTCTCTCAATTATACTATAAAATAGTAGGTAGACATCCTGAAGCTCTTTATGATGCTTATTTGGAAGCAGCTGAAGAACCAGAGATAAGACGTTTATTGAAAGATAAGTGGATTAGCATTTTGAGAAGAACTAGAACTGAAATGGACTTTAGACAAGATTTACAGGATAAGTTGTTAGAACGATTAAACCCTTAGTTAGCTTCTAGACTTAATCTGTAGGAATTTCTTTTTAATTTAGATGACTAGTTTTGGGAACGCTACATATCGTTGGGTTTGGGTTAGCTAGTCTGTCTTTTATATACATTCATCTTATCATCTATTCATGAAACTGTTATTAACTTCAAAAGGATTAAACACGAAAAAGATTCTTGAAGAATTCAAGAATCTATTAACCAAGCCAATGACGTATGTGAATGTCCAAATATTCTATGTTAAACCCAATATTCCAAATTTTGATATGGATGCGTACATTAATCAAGACAAACAGAGAATCATTCAACTCGGCGTTTCCTCTGATGATATCCGGGAGTTCGATTTGAGTGGGGATAATCCCCCGAATTTAGATGATGTTGATGTCGTATTGGTGCTTGGGGGGGCATCATATCATTACATGTATCATATCAGGAGACTTGGATATACCTCAGCTATTATCAAATATGTGAACAGTGATAAGATCTATGTCGGACGCAGTGCGGGCGCCGTCATTATGGGTCCTGACATTGATGTTAAGGAATATCTTCCTCCTTCCACCATTGCTATGTTCAAGGTAAAACCTTGGACTGATGTTGAGTTAGAGGATACGTCTGGATTTGGGGTTGTTGATTTCATCACGGTTCCGCATATTGATTCTTACGAAGATACGAAGGTGTTAGAATTCCATAAAAAAACAGGGCACAAAATGATCTATCTAACCGATGAACAAGGAATATTGGTCATTAATGATCTATACAAGATCATCTAACTACTAACTAGCTTTTTCGTTCTTTATTAGATACCTCGGGTTTGGGGTTTACAATTTAATTATTGACTTGCTTCCAACTCAATTCGTGCGATTTTCACGTACTCTTTCGCCCGTCGCTCAGAACACCCAAAATGAACCATGGCCTGATTAACAACGCCTCGTCGCATGTTTCGGGTTATCCAGGGATCAGAACTCTTGTCCAGAGCCTCCTGCAACCACGCCTTGACCAAGCGAATCCGTTCACGCCGTTCTCTTTGCGTGTGGTGCATCTGTGCATTTCACCTCCATCAGTTGATTTCTACGCCATTGTTCCTTACATTTGCTGGAACACCCACTCCAGAAACCAAGCAACTTCGATAGATTATTCTGATGCCCACATTTCCTGCATTCGATATAGTAATTCCAAGGACAGCTTGGATGGTGAATCCCCGTTGCCTTGATCTCTCGCGGCAGCTCCGCCTGACACATCAAACACTTCGGAGCCATCAGTCTTCCTTCTTCCGACGCAGTTTTCCAGGCATCCGCCACCCCATTTCAACAAGATCTATCTTCAACCGATCCTTCGGAAGCAACTGCCTTTCAATCTCCACAATCCGCCGCGTGTTCTTCTCCCTCGCCGCAAACACGCGGAGAATCATATCCGCTTCCTCTTTAGTCAACCGATCCCACACCCCATCCGCCCGCTTCTGCCACCGCTCATAATAATTCTCATCCCCCAACAACACCACCTTCGCTGCATCATTGATGTACGCCCCATCCCGCAACACCCGCTTCAATAACACAAACAACCGCTGATTCTCCCCCAACAACCGCTGCTCCTCCGCCAACAACCGAAACCGCTCCACCTCCACACCACTCAACCCCTCCAAATACTTCATCACCGCCTCATTCACCACCCTATTCACCGACCAACCCCGATCCCCAGCAACCTTCACAATCCTCTCCCATAACCAAAATCGAAACGCACAACCCCGACGAACAAAACCCATTTTTAGGCTTCCGCCTCTTCTTCAAGTAGGTGCACCTTGCACCTGATTATAGGAGATGCAGATGCAGAGAAAGGGTATTGTTGTGTCATGTGGGTTACCTGTCTGTTGGTTTGGGGATTGTCCAGTGGCTGTTGGTTTTGTTGGTGTCGTCTTTGACCCATTGGGCTCCAAATGGTTTCAGTTGTTGGTGTATTTGCTTCCAGGCTTCTTCGAGGTATTTCTGGGGTGTTATCTCGTATCGGTCGTCATATTCGTGGATGTCTACGGGTTGGTTTTCGACGATTTTCACTAGATCATTCGTGATTTTCTTTTGGTTATTGAATACTGCTCCTTTGAATTCGAATCGCCACGTAACGCCACATTTTGGACATATGAAAATAATGTCTTGCTCTGTCATTCTGCTCTCACCCCCTTCACGCCTAATGCTTTTTTGGCCTCTTTTGAAAAAAAGGAGAGGTCAGCGAGTCGTTTGCGTATTGCTTCTCTGATGAAGTCGCTGCGGTCGATGCCTTTGCTGGATACGACTTCGTCGAGGAGTTGAACGACGGTTTCTTCTTCTCTGAATGCGACGTACTTCGTTTTTCCACTCATTTTATTCACAGTTTATAGAGAGGGCATAACAGCTTTTAAATAGTACACATATGTACTAGTTTAATGTACTACTTGAGGCGTATGAGAATGAGTCGTGTTTCAAAAGAAGTAAGAGAGAGATTCAAGCAATTGGACAAGGCCGTCGAATCCTTGGATAGGCATTGTTCTTCATTGTTAGCTTTCTTTACAGTCATGTATCCTGATGAATTTGGTTTTAATGAGCTTCATCGAAAATTGAGAAATCTAAATAAATATTCCTCCCAAGCCTCCTTGTTCAAATCGAAAACAACCCTTTCAACGCACATGAAACACCTCTTAAATAAGCAGTATATTGTTGTTAGGGTAGATAAGAAAAGTAAGCTTAAGATTAAACCAAGGAAATATACCTTAAGCCCTTATCTTGTTGAAATCAGCAAAGATGTAATTAATTTAAAAGCTCTATCCCTAAATCAAGCTCTCGAACCAATGAGAGGAGAAGACATACGACCTCTAACTATCATGTTGATAGATATTCTCCTCAGAAATGTGTGCGAATTCTTGGAAAGCGTTATCACGTACCCAGAGAAGCTAGCTGCGCTATACAGAAGCGTAACATATTGGCATTTCGATAACATCATGAACGCGTATAGAATCAGGGTTCTGGAAAAAGGAGAGGAGAAAGCAGCATTAGGAGCAATCTCTGAATTCAATAATGCATTCAATGAATTTAAAAGAGAAAAATGGCTACATTTGATAAAATCTCTGTCTTTTTATGAAAAATGGAGTTCTAAATAGAAGTATTCAGAATGGAGAGAAAATCAACATGGGAAAAACCTATTCAACAATCTATCTTGACAAAGAAGTCATTCAAAAAGCCAAGGATATCGGCTTAAACATCTCCAAAACCTGTGAAAACGCACTAAAAGACTCGATTCGACGCTTAGAAGCCCCCAATCATCAAAACACAACACAACCTGTTTTTGGTGAAGGTTTTTCTCAAAAAGCTTCATGGTGGGGACGAGGAGATTTGAACTCCCAACATTCGGGTATCACCACTCCAGAACATCGTCATTCCACCAGCGTGGTCCGGTAACTTTTGTCTTGAGCTCTGGAGCCCGACTTTATGCTAAGGGGTATGAACGTGCCCAAGCATCGACGGGGGCAAGTGTAGAGCCCCTCAGTGTCATACCGAATTAGACCACGTCCCCAGCCAATCAAACAA
>JAEOTI010000722.1 GCA_016839955.1 Candidatus Hodarchaeota archaeon
GGAATATATCTCAATCCAAGCAGTGTTCCCGTCTTTTTTAGTAAATTTAACCGCATATTTAGAAGGAAGATCTGACTTACCTTTAATCCGCTCCTTTAATCGATCCCACACAATTTCACGGCTATCGGGGTGAAGAATACCTCTAATTATCTCTGGCTTCATATCCAAAAATTCTTTCTCTGAAAATCCAGAGATTTCTTCTGTTGCATGGTTAGTATATACAATTTGATTATATTGAATTATTACAAGCCCTTGGAGAGATTGTTCTACTAGCATACGATAATTTTCTTCACTTTCACGTAGAGCAGTTTCAGTTTCCCGATGATGTACTAATTTTCGAATTATATGAGCTAATTCACTGAATTGACTTCCATAATCTCCCCCTTTTCTTAAATAATAATCAGCACCAAGATTTAATGCTTTAATAGCGATCTCCTCTCGGCTTTTTCCTGTAAACATAATGAAAGGTATTGAGTTTCCAGAATTACGTAATTTTTCAAGTAATTGTAATCCATCCATTTCTGGCATCTGAAAATCAACGACGATTACACTGAAAGATTCATTAGTGAGTTTTTGAAAAGCTTCAGAGGGAGATGTAGTACTAAATAACTCAAATTTTGGATCTTCTTCTTCTAAAAAGCTTTTAGCAAGTTTTAATATATCTTCATCGTCGTCGACTAAAAGAATCTTTATATTATTGGAGTTATTCAACCTCTTGTCCCCTTTTTTCCGTTCGTTTGTAACTTGACTGTTACAGACCTTTTCTATCCATCTGTGCGGTATTAGTTGGCAATATTAGAATAGTACTTTTAAGGTAATTAATTAAATAATATATAATTCCCTCTACTTTGCGATGTTCATTCTAACCTTTTTTAAAATAAATAATTGATAAAATCAGATGAATTCCTTAAGGAGATGGTTCTTATTAGTTTTGAAGTGAACCCCATAAGTGAAAACGACGTAGAGGAAATAATAAACCTATATAAACTTTGTTATGGTGAATCATATCCATACAAGGATTTTTATGAGCCATACTGGATAAAAAAAGGCATTTATGACGATTCAATTATTTGGTTAGCTGTTAAAGATGATAAGTCAGTTTTAGGCTCAGGAGCACTAATGCTTGAAGCAGGAGATCATACTGACCTTATGGGGGAGTTTGGACGGTTTGTTGTCAATCCAAAGAAGCATCAAAGAGGAACCGGAAAAACGTTGTTTATAAAGCTGCTGGAAGAAGCAAAGAAAAGATTAGAGTTTTGTTTTGGAGAAGCAAGGACAGTTCACATAGGCTCACAGACAATTCTAGATCGATTTGGTTTTACTCCATTGGGATTTGAACCTCTGAAATATTTAGTTTCAACAAGAGAAAGTATGGTCTTATATGGAAATCTATTCGGGAATGCCATTCCTTTACGGAATAACAATCCAGTAATTATCCCAGCGGTGGAAGCTCTGGCTAAACAAGTAACAGGTTCTATGGGCTTGAAATCATCCTTTAAAATAGATAATTTTATTGGAAGATACCCAGTAGGTACAGGTCTTCGCCTTGAAAGGTTAGATGACTCTGCATTACCTCGTTTGTTACGAATTAAAATGGGCCAAAAAACAGAGCCAGAAGTTTTTGGGAGTCTTCATCTAAATTATGGTTTTTTCAAAATTACTGCTCAAAATGCATATTATATGGTTGCCCGAGATGCAGATGAAATTGTAGGATCAATTGCTTTTACAGAAGATCCGGTGGACAGTAAAGTAAAGATTTTTGAATTAATTGCTAAAGACGACTTCGTTAAAGGATTTTTAATTGAAAAATTTGACCGTTTTGCACTGAAGTACTTACAATCAGATTATATCGAAGTGGATCTTTCATCCTATTCTCCTCGCATTCAAAAAACGTTTTCAGAATTAGGATATCATCCGATCACCTATTGTCCTGCAATGAGATTTCATGAAGTAGAACGATTAGATACAGTAAGATTCGCAAAGATTAACATAGACTATGATTTAGGTAAGTTTGTTTTGACAGATCCAAGTCAAAAAGTCTTTGACATAGTCAATGAAAGATTTCAAGCTCAAGTCTAGAAAAGAAAATAGGATATGAGAATAACTATGAAATTTGGATTTTTAGGCTTAGATGCAAGTGGTAAAACATCATTTATCTCCATAATTCAAAAGAAATTTTCAGAGTCGTGGGATCCAAAACCAACAAAGGGAATTGAGCGATCAGAAACCAGTACCCTCGGACAAAACATATCAGTCTGGGACTATGGTGGCCAAAAAATATACAGGAACCGATATGTTTCCTCTAAATCTAAAAGGGACTTAGAAGAGCTCGGATTCCTTTTTTACTTAGTAGATATTCAAAATTCCACTCGATTTGAAGAATCTGCAAATTACTTACACGATATTCTCGAAAAAATGCCCCATTTCTCACAAAAAAGCCTAGTTATATGTTTTCACAAAATGGATCCAAAGAAAAAGGAAGATCCTCAAATTCAATCTAGTCTATTGAGAGCTTTTGATATTTTTGATAATGTCGCTCCTGAAGCTCATGCAATATATAATACATCCATATTCGACGAACAGTCTATCCAAAAGACATTTTCTCAAGCATTAGTTCTCCTCAAAGATCCACGTTCTCAAATTATGAAAATACTCAAAGGAATGCTCTCGTATAATAAAGGAGACGCATTTGTGCTTTTTGACAATACTCCGTTAATCTTAGGTGCTAGTAAAGCTCAGGATCTTTCAGACCTACCAGAAACGCTTGGATTGCTTCAAATCAAGTTTTGGCAGGAGCTAAGAAATAAAAATGTTCAATCAAAGGTTCTTCGTGGTGAATTTGGTCAATATTTCTATTCTTTTCTACCATTTGTCGTTAAAAACCAGCTCTTTTATTTGCTTCAAATAACTACAACATCGGAAAAATGTTGGACCAAATTTGGGGATGATCCAGACCATAATGAGTTCAAAGATATTATTTCAGGTCTTTTACAGAAATAGGCATATTAACGAATAAATTTTCAAAAATTAATGTCAAATCCACCAAAAACGATGTGCTTGATCCATTAGAGATAATACGATTTCTTCAGATTGAATATAACAGTGATTATGTACTATTGCAATCCTATCTTCAAATTGTAATGACAAAATTGGTTCTGATTCAGTTAACGAAATAAATTTTGCACAGATAAAACAGAAACTATCTGTAACTTGTGATCTAATGGATTTATCGTCCTTCGAAAAAGTCATCAAATACATCTCTATATTTATTCTAGATCATTTTATACTAAGTATTAGGAAGTCGATAGTATCCTGCTATTATGGTAAGAATTTCAAGACATTATATTGTTAGAATTAAGACTTTCAGAAACTGGTGACGCTAAATTGAAATTGGCAAAGATAGAAGAGATGTTTAACAAAGCTGTCACCCTAAAGTTAAATGGAAACTATTCTGACGCTGAAAAACTTCTGGTAGATATATTAACTATGTTAGACCATGATGTTCCATCAGAACTACTCTGTAACACGTATTATTACCTTGGTTTAACCCGATTTTATATAAGAAGATCTACTAGCTTAAAAAAAGCCTTAGAATGTTTTGAAAAATCCTTAGAAATCGCAAATTCAATCAATTACAATAGGGGGATAGGGAATAGTCATACTGGTATTGCATTAGTTCAAAGAACACAACAATCATTTGAAAAATCGCTTTCAAATCATGAAAAATCAATCATTATCCTTAAAGAAGCTAAAAATGCTCAATTTGATCTAGCAATGGCATTAAACCACTTGGGTTATACCTTTTTTACTATTGGAAATTTTACTATGGCTTTTGAAAATTATGAAAATAGCCGTTCGATTCTAGAAAACCTTAACGAACCACTTCAAATTGCCCGAGTAGAACATAATATAGGCCTGGCTTTGTCCCTCCTTAAAGGAGCCCATTCAGAAGCCATAAAAATATTATCTAAGACTCTTAAAATTTTTGAAGAGGCTAATCATGAGACGCATATTAAATATAATAAGATGGGTTTATCTTTTGCATATATAGAACTTGGAAACTTAGCCAATGCTGAAAAGCTATTGAAAACATTACGTAAAAATGAAGATATGGACATATTTTCAAAGATTTGGTATCAATTCTTATGGGGGTATTTATATAAAATGAAGGGAGATTTTGCGAACGCAATTGATCATTTGTTGTTAAGTTTAAAGGATAGCATGCAAGTTAAACAATTAGATGTCAGTTTGTATAGTTTAACCTTTTTAGCAGAAGTATATACCAGACTCATTACTTTAGAGGATGCATATCTTCGGAAAGCTCTATCTACGATAACTAAGGCTTTAGATGTGGCTAAGTCACAAGGTATTCATTTTATTGTTGGAGAATTAAAAGTAATTCAAGGAATGCTATACCTAGCAGATACAGACATAGAAAAAGCTCATGAAACACTAGCAAAAGCACTAATTATTGCTCAAGATTATAAATTACACAGATTAGAGGAAAGAGCGCAAAAAGTATTGAAAACGTTATTGAACTTTGAACAAAAAATTAGTAAAAGCTTAGATATGACCTCATTTGATCAAGAACCTATTGATTTAAACTTTGATGAAGCATTAACATACATTAGCAGTGTAAAATCTCTTTTGGGACACAACTAGAGGATCGAATACAATAGCATAAATAATTCTAGAAATTAGGATATAAGAATTCCATGTGTAAATCAAAAACACTTCTAGATCAATTGAAAACCATCCAAAATTTACATGAGCAAGCAGAATATAAACAGGCGATTATTCTTGCTGATAAATTGATAATTTCTGCTCGTGAAATCAATGATTCTAAATTAATTTGTGATGCATTGAATGAGCGAGGACGTAATGAATTTATTTTAGGTGATTTTGGTACAGCTGAAAACACTCTAACTGAAGCATTATGTTTAGCTCAAGAGATTCAAAATCAACTTGGAGAAGCTTTAGCTCGTACTGTTTTAGGTCATATTTTAGCGAACCAAGGAGATACAATGACTGCCTTAAGTCAATATGAGATCAGTTTGAAGATAAGTGAAAGAAAAGGGAATGCTACTGGTATTGCACTTAGTTTGGGTAATATAGCAATACTTTATGGAGATAAAGGTGAGTTTAGGAAAGCTCTTAGTTATTACGAAAAATCGTTAGAAATTATGGAAAGTCTAAACGATACACCCGGTCTTGTTGTAGTATTAGGAAACATGGGGGAGATATACAGGATGCAAGGAGAGTATCAAAAAGCTCAGGAGTTTTATAATCGTACCTTAAAATTATGCCAGACCATTAAAGACCAAAGAGGAATTGCATGGACTATTAACAATCAAGGATTACTACA
>JAEOTI010000723.1 GCA_016839955.1 Candidatus Hodarchaeota archaeon
AGTTAGTAAAGGAAAAAGATCCAATTGGTCCAAAAAATAACCACTACTTAACTGAACTCGTTGAAAATGTGGAAAAAATCATTGTTGCTTGGGGGAATCCACCAAGTTCCACGTTTAAGCAGATTATCAAAGATCGAAGTAAATTTCTTTCAATAATATCTGCTAATTTTTATTGTTTAAGAATAACCGTCCAGGGACAACCTTACCATCCATCCAGATTAGGCTATGAAATCAAACTAAAACCATTTGAGTTGTAAAAAAGGAAAGAACTAACATCATCAAATCACAGTTCACCTAATTGTTTTTGACGTTATAGCGGTTGGTAGGTGAGATTAATGTTCTACTATTGTGGAATAACACCTAAGAGCCCATGGAAATGACTATCAAAGGTAGCAACGTTTTCAACTTCCAGAGACGAACATTGAACTAGTATTGTGCAATCTGTGAATGATAATCCATTTTCAAAGTGTTTCCAGAAAAAATCTAAGGCTTGGGTAAAATCATTAGGCGCTAAAGCGAGTACGGATATACGGGGAGATAATAATATGAAATCAGCAATTTCTTGAACTTTAACTTTGGATTTGAGTTTATTTCGAGCTAAAGTAAGGAGTTCATCTAAAATATAATCTGAAGTAAATATTTTTCCAAGTTTACCTTGAAGTAACTCTCTCATCTCTTTAATAGCAGTTTTATGGTGTTTATCATCAGAATTTTTCACAGCAATTAGAAAGCCAGTGTCAAGAAACACCGCCAAGTTACTCAGTCTCCCCATAAAGATATTTATCCACATTAACGGAAAGATCATCAGTTCCCCAGGAATATGTTTTAGAAAGACCAATCCAAGCAGGATCTTTTTCAAGAGGAATTTCTGGGGAATCGAATTCACCTAATTCCTTTGCAGCACGATCAATTAATTCACCGATCATTTCTTGTTTGGAGATTTTTCGACCTCGAAGGAGAAGAAGGGCTTTTAATCGATCTAGAAGAGCAGCTCGCTTAGGATCCAGCTTTACAGTACTCATTTTCTTTCATCAATGTTATAACTTTATAAACTTATAACTCTCACTCAATTCATTTCACATAAGATTATGTCGTCAAATCACGGTTCGCGCTCAAATTTTTGACATTTTAACGGTTGTTTGCCGAAATTAGGTATTAATCGAAAAGAAATCTTACTCAAATTTAATTACAGCCTCATTGAGAAGAGAAATAATAATTTTTCATTGTGGTGCTTTCAGAAATATATGTTATTTTTGAGAAAATAATTAATACTAGGGTGTTACCTAATACCTGGGTGTTACTGTTTGACTATAACTTGGACAATTAAAATTGATGATTCATTAGAAAAAGCTGTAAATCAGGCAATAAATGAACTTGGGTATATGAATAAGGCTGAAATGATTCGGGAAGCAGTAAGAGAGTTTTTACTTAGACGAGGAGTTTTTTCACTAGTCGGAGATACTGAAAAAATCCCTAAAATCGATGAAAAACCGGTAGAATCATTAAAAAAACTTTTAGAATTGGCTATCCCAAAAGATATTCTTGAAACTGAAATAAATACTGCACGCGAGGAAGTAGAATCGTTTGTCTTCCCCCAAAAGAATAAATAACCGTAAAATTGTTTGTGATGCATCTGTCTGGCTCCAAGGATTATTCGGAACCAACGATGACTTATATAACTTAATTAAACAAATTACCAAGGGAGAAGCAATAGCCCTTGTTAATAGTTATTGTGTTCTTGAAATTCTTAGAGGTGTAAAGAGGATAGCAGGGAAAACTCACCAATCCGCGCAGTTTTTAGAAAGTCGTGTCTGGAATATCTTAACAACTGCTGGAACGGGATTGACCTTTGATCGCCCTTTAGAAGAAGCAATAATTCACCAAATTCGACAACAAATAGAATACCAGATTTTAGCAAAGATCCTTGAACTAGAATCAAAAGATCTGCCGTATATAACGCTAGCGTATGAAAAAAGTGCACCTATAGTGACACTAGACAAAAGATCCCTCTATAACAAACGAGAGGAAATAAAAAAACGAATTGGTGTCATAATTTATACTCCGAAAGAGTTTCTGAATATTATTGACTAAGGAAGATGGGTAAAATACGCTCATTTGTGATTTTATCGAATCAATCATAGGGTTTAATAGAATTTTCTGAAAAAATGTCACCAAATCATTGCATATAAGACAAAAATTTACGTCAATTTGATTTTCTTTTCATTACAAATTAATTAATTTTTGAAATTTATTCTCAGAGGAGGACTCCTCTTATATTGGTCTCTAAAAAAATTATAAATTATGCCTATTCAACATTAAATCTTAAATCTTCTTGATGAGAACGTCTCTGACAAAACTCTTAGACGTCTTAAGAGCGCAGGTACCCATATTGTTAAATCAAGGAATTCAAGAATTCGTCAGATGACATAACAGCAATATTCAATTCAGCTTGGATCTTTTCTCGTTTATTTACGAGAGAACGAATATCATCTGATATGAGAATTGCATTATACTGAAAAGAAGCTACAATATAAGGAACATCTTTAACTTCCAAATCTAATAAACGAGCAATAATACGATATTCAAAAAGTTGTTTGGTTTCAGCGATTAAGGTTTCTGAAAGAGGATACTCAAATGATTTAACTACCTTATTAGTCGAACAAACTGACCAAAATAATGATTCAAGTTCAGTAAATGCAAGACTCTGTTTAGGAGCAAGTCGTTTTAATGATCGAAGGATCTCAACGGCAATATAGCTAGTAAGAATGATCTGAACACGCTCTAGTTGAAAAATTTTAGTGAATTCTGGATTACGACCTGTTAACATCTTTATCCATAAATTACAGTCAAGAATAAGAACTAGATCTTGTTCAGTTATTGATCTATCCATTTCTTACTCTTCCGTATCATCTAAGAATTCCTTTGCAACCTCTTCTCGTGCAAGATGAACCTCTTGCTCAATTTCTGCATCAGTTAGACTCTTGAGCTTAGTAATAATAAGGTTTAAAGCTTCATTGGATGTGACGGAGGATTGTTTAGGAATGGTCGGTTCACCACCAAGTAAGGAAAAAAGTTTACGACGAATGAGAAACTCCCGAATAGCTTCCCGAGTAAGTTCAGCTTTACTTTTATAACCAAGTTGGTGCAGAACTACCTGAACTGCATCATCGATCTTCTTGTCGACTTTTATCGTCCAGACCACATCGTCTTGAGATTTTGCCATATAACTACCCTAGTAAATAACCAATACCATGGTATTTATAATATTGTATTAATGTCCCATTAAAAGAAAATTAAGTGATTATTTTTGACAGTGTGGTTTTTCTTGTATCATTCTCCTAAATATTTTAAATTTACAGTTTTCTATACTTTAGAATCCAAAAGAGAAGAACAGAAATATCGTCAAATCACGGTTCGCGCTCAGAATTTTGATGTTTAACGGTTGTTTGGTGATTTAGGGTTGAAAATATTAAATGGTTAATATTTCTTTGAAGGATTAAATTTCTTAATATGGAATTACCCTATAAGCCATAAATTATACGAATAACCGACTAAAAACCAAGAAGCAATAGCAAAAATGCCCCACAAGCTCCACCGAACCAGATCAACTGTGTTACTGGATCATCAAAATACCACCTGGTTGAGTTACATACTCTTTTCGAGACATTCCTGAGCCTTCAGGCGGTTGAGGAAAATAACCTAACCATCCCCATAACCAAACTGGAACTATAATAAGTCCAATAAGTGTTGTTGCGTATCTTCTTGCATTCTCAGAATCTCCTTGGTCCCTATACCATAGACTTAATGTTAAACCACCAAAGGACATCAATGTAAAAAATATTGGAGCTGCCCAAATAGCTGAGTAGTAAGCAAATACTGCACGCTTCTTACGATCTATCATCATGAATTTTCCTTTTGAATACAGTTTTACCCTTCGCTAGATTTTAATTGAGAGTATAATAATGAGAACAATAAACATTGTGAAGTTTTTAATATAATAAAACAATCTAACTCTTGTTGAAACTCATGACTGAAATAATTGAATCAAATCCTGAGATACTCCAAGGTAGACCAATATTTAAAGGGACACGAATACCTGTAAATCTGGTCTATGAACTATTAGGATTGAACTATTCTATTAAACAGATTTTAAATGAATATCCAACATTATCGAAAGAAATGATAGTCTTTGCTATGAAAATAGGAAAAGATGCACTCGAACAGATGAAATTAGAAAATTTATCAGATGCTATTCTTAAAGATTCAATCTAATTATGATATTTTAATGCAAAGTTTTTTCTGTTTTTGATTCCTCTTATACTTAAGAAATACTAAACTACGGTTGTGAGTGTTTGACATTGGGAGATGTTGACCGAATTGTCTTATTAATACAATTAATTGAAATTGACGAAGAAATTAAAATTCTAAAAAATTGGTTATCAAGTGATTAAGATTATGCAACTGGATAATTGTAGTATTTGTAAAGGAAGAATTCTCCAAGAAGAAACAGAATTTATTGCCCACGTCGAAAATCAAGTAATCGTGATTAAGAATGTTCCAGCGTGGGTATGTGATAATTGCGGAGAAGCTTATTTTTCCCCAAATACATCCAGAAAGATTGATATTGTGATGAAGGACTTTCATAGTGGAAAAATCTTAATTAAACCACTAGCTGCGGGAGAAATTAGTTTAAAGAAATAAGAGAAATCGAGGAATCATTGTGACAAGTATCGCACGTATTTCGGTAAATCCCAACATTTGTCATGGAAAACCCTGTATCAAGGGAACCCGGATCCCAGTATACTTAATACTAGAAATGCTTGAAGAAGGAATGAGCATCCCAGAGATATTGGAAGAATATCCCCATCTTTTCTCTGAAGACATTAAAGCCTGTATCACATTTGCTAAAAACTTGACGTGAAAATTAAATATTTACTGTGTGAAGGTTTATTCAAATGGATTTCAAAGTATTAGTTGAAAAAGATGAAGATGAGTATTATATTGCTACGGTACCAGCTCTACCAGGGTGTATATCTCAAGGTAAAACAGAACAAGAGGCGCTTGAAAACATTAAAG
>JAEOTI010000724.1 GCA_016839955.1 Candidatus Hodarchaeota archaeon
GATTAGGATAGATAACAACGATAAAATGAAAACTCCAAAATCATGGATTTCGACCTAGAGGAAGTAGATCTTGTTTTTTCGCGATTATGAATAGATTTCAATCATTCTGTATAAGAAATATGCGAATACTAGGTGAGAATTGTCGCCAAAGGCTGGATTAACACATTTATAATAAAAACCAGTAATAATTTGAAACTAGGGGAGATAAAGCACAAAGTTCTCGCTTTTTAACCTTCAAGTAAGATCAATAATAAAACCATTTACTTGGACTTGTTATTAACGCTTCTACACTGTAAGCTCTACCTACTTTTTGTCAATTAATAGGACGGTTTTCTTTGAAGGACCGATATAATTCCCATAATACAGATAGAAATGATAACAGGAAATATAGAATAAGGTGCAGATGTGGGTGTACTGGTCTCTGTGATCTCATAGGCAGTCTCGAATATGAATTCATACAATGATTTGCCGATATCCTGACCCCATTGCCATTGATTGGTAAACAGATTGACACCGATATCCTTCTCATCATTGTAAAACATCTGAATACTATACCCCTTGGTGGTACCACCATGGCCCCCAAGACTGGGTAAAAGCTTATCATCTCTAAAGGCGGTCGACCAACCGAGACCATATTGATGATTTCCAAGAGCATTGGCGTGCATGAGATCAACTGTAGTACTATTCAGGATTTGTTTACTCTCATAGATCCCACCATTCATGTGAGCTATCAAAAATTTTGAAAGATCGGTCACTGTGGACGATACACACGCACTTCCAGGAGCTCTGAAAACTTTTGATATTTCTAAAGTCTTACTTGTTTGATTATAAGGATTTAATTCATGAGGGAGAGCAAATTGGTCAGGATTAAAATCTGAAAAAAAGAAACCCGTATCAGTCATGCTGAGGGGTTGAAAAACATATTGAGAGACATACTCTTCATAGGTCTGATTAGAAATGATTTGGACTAAATAGGCTAAGAGATCAAATCCAATATTGGAATACTGGAAAATTTCACCAGGTTTAGAGGCATTTAACCACACTTTGGAGGGATCTTGTTCTAGAATTTTTTCAAGATAATCAGGAAAAGGAAGTAAATCGGAATAATCTAATTCTGGAGCCCAAGAAGTGTCATTTAGAATATGAGCAGCCCATAGGCTATTATTAGCATCAGATAAGCTTGATCTATGGCTAAGAAGATGACGAAAGGTGATATTCTCTGAAGGGAAGGATGGATTGTGAGCATCAAAAGGAATGTATTGATTGATATCCTCATCCAGATTAATGAGATTTTGGTCATAAAGCTGTAAAACAGCTGTAGCAGTAATGGTTTTGGTAATAGAACCAATCCAGTAAATAGTATTTAGATCTGATTGTTCACCATAACCATTTGCCCAAACCATTTCATCTTGATAAATCACACTTACTGCTATGGAGGGAATAACGTCTTCATCCATTAATCTGGTCACTTCTGCTTCAAAATCAGTATTGAAAATGTCATCAACATTAATTGTTTCAGAGTTCAATATTGCTCCATTAACACTTATCACATAATTAATTGGAAGATAACAAAGAAGTGATGTTGCTAGAAGCATAATCATAGTCTTAAATGACATTTTTTCAACAATTTTCATCTCACCATCACCTTGAATTATCAGAATTGCAATAAAAGAAATTACAAGTCAAATAGTAATTGTCAGGTTTTTTAGTATTTAAGCTTTCTCACCCTCAAATGCTCAATTCAAAATATCATAAAAGGCTGGATTAGCACCAAACTAACATATTATTAAAGAAATCTTCCCAGAGTGAAGATATATACAAATATCCTAGAAATACTCAAAACATTGGAAATTTGTCATTAAACCTCCTCATTAAAAATTGCTATTGAATAATATCAAAAATTGTCGCTATTTTGTCCGTGGAATATATTCCATTATCATCTGTGGTTCCTCTCTCAATCACAAATGAAAGATCAAAATTTGAAGAAAAATCCATAAGAGGCTCTGCTAGGTAAGCTATACTATTTCCAGAAAACGAACCAAGTTTTTTACTAATGTCTTCATTTATTTTAAAACCAGTAGATGAAAGCATTATCTCAATCTCGCTCTCTAACAGTTCTATATAAAACGTGTATGTCTTTTGCACCTTTTTTTCAGACAGATAACCATCTAAAAATCTTCTTGTTCTTTTTCTTTTATTGTTTCTTATTAGCGGATCAGAATACCATAATAACGCTCCACCAGCATGTAATTTTTCTCTTGCAATTGATAATAATGCCAATCTTTCAATGGGAATGGGCATAACAGTCGGAACGTTGATTAGGAAAATTAAATCAAAAGTTTGATTAAGTTCATAAAATTCTTCAGGGAAAAACAATCCATGAAAATTTCCGAATTTTTCAGCTTTCTCAAGATTCGCACTTGCTTTACCAGTTTGATAAAGTACTTCAAAATCCGTACAGAATACACTAAACCCCTTATTTAATAGATGTAACGTATTTCTAAGACGTCCAGATCCTAACTCATAACTAAATTGATCTTTAAATAAGACCTCAAACATAAAATTCAAAGAGAAGACTGTTTTCCCATGAAATCTTAAATGTTTGATCGTATTCAAGGTTTTTGAAAACTCTTCCCTAACTTTTTCAAGTAATACATGACCTAAATTATCCTTGGTTTCTGCATGAATTAGAATTATTTCACCTCTTGGAGATAGAGACCAAGTAACACTTAGATGATTCTCCCAATGACCATTTAGTTTAATTATCCTATCACTAATTATAGATCTGATGTTTTCCAAATATATTAAACGATTATTCAATATCTCCAAAATATCAGCCAATCGAAGCAAACCAGTTAAAATTTCAAGATTTTTTAATTCATTAAAAGGATCCATGTACTCATTACTAAATAAGGAAGTATTTCGGTGGCCTTTAACAATTAATGCTATTGCTCTTCGATGTGATTGTTTGATGTTATTTAAAATCTCAGATTCTAATATGAAAATTTCAGCTCGAAAATGATGTTTATCCAAGATTTCTTTGGTTATTTCATCATTTGAATGTGATGTAGAACCAACTCCCATCATTCATTCAGGTGTCAGCCCAATATCGTGTAAAATCGCTGCTAAGAAAAGACAATAGAGTTGTTCTGAGTCAAGTTTTTCAGCAAGATTTTTAGAACAATCAACTGAGATTCCAATCAATAGTCTTTCTAAATTATCTAAAACACTCATTATATGCATAAATCCATGTGGGGTGAATTCAGGAAATTTCCGATTAATAATATCAAAGAAAGGAGTGACTCGATAAATGATATGACGAATTTCTATTTTCTGTTCCTCTTGCAGCCGATTAAATATCTCTAAATTATAAAAAGAGCTGAAAAAATCCATGTGATGATCTCCTCTCATATTACCAAACAATTAAAGATTTCTAAATTTCTTTTTTTCAATTAATTCTCTTAAAAAGCTCTGTAATTTTTTAGATAGAACAGTTTCTAGGTAAGAGGAGCTGGAACATAATGAATTGGTTCAACTTTAGCAATATCAGCAAGTAATTGCGCATAATGCAACAAAGTTTCTCTAGTCTCAGCAATTTTATCTCTTAATTTTTGGTTTTTTTCCCATTTATCTTCATGAGCTTTTCGGGAAAGGTCTTTTGGACGTGTAGATTCATAGTCTTCTAAAATTGGGTGCCATTCTGTTAACAATGGCCTTAAAACATAGTTTAAAACTGAGATAGCTATTAGACCGAGTGTAATTTTACTCCTAGATTTGGGTTTTGCCAAATCTGGGCCTTTTTCCCGCATAATTCCCCTTGTTGTCTTAAATAAACTATGATAAGAATTTAATGCTTCTCTCAGAAAACCTTTATCTTTGGCTAGCTTAACAACCGTGATTCGGGTTATTAATTCCACGTATAATTCCCAGGCAGCCTCTTCTTCATTTTTGTTTGGAATAAAAGTACCACTTATTGAAAAAACATCCTTAACTCCGATTTGAACATTAACCTCTTTTACTTTTGGCATAATAAACCTCCAGTTTTAAATTAAAGAAAATGTTTTCTATTCCAAAGTATCTCTTTTTAAATGATACTAAAGAAGGAGATGAATTTAAAGTGAGATTAATTCTCAGTTGGATAATCTTCTTTTTCAATCTTGCCATTTATCCCCAGAGCGGTTATTCTTGAAGAGTAATCTTGAATTGTCTGGTAGAATTTTGTCCTTACGTTGAAAAGCGTCATGGATACGCTGTTCAATTATAGACACATCATCGTTCCAATTATAGAGTTTGGCAAAGCTACACTTAATATTATCATATAATCGAGGGGGAATGATATAAGGATTGTACTCTTCAGTAGTAAAATTTGGATGTGTGGGCAGAATAAGTCCTAATAAACCAGATCTAGGATTATATTGAGTATGTCGAACACTAGATGAAATTTCCCAATCCACATGTTTTCTTTTCCATGTTTCTTGACCAACAAGAACAACAGTTACAGTTGAATCTCTTAAATATTCATCCCTTATCTTTCGTCTTATTGTCTCTGTTCTTGAATCAGGATCAATATCACCTATCTCCACTGATTTTGACACATAAACACTACCAAATTTCAGCTCGAATTGTGTCTTATAATTCTCATCATTTTCATGATGATAACTTAAAAATACTTTATGTCGTTTAGTCATATTGCTTCCCCTTGCTTTTATTATTAATACGGTTTCGATTCTTCATTTTGATACCTTAATTCCCTCAACCTTTTTGTTTTATAATATTACTAGTAGTAGAAGGATTTTTAGGAAGAATCTAAGATACAAAGTAAATAAACTTTTCGAATATGGGATATTAGATATTCTCTCTTAACTGCAGATTAGGTAATATTTTAGTGGAGTGAATATGGCAAAGATTTTTATTAGCTATAAGGAAGAAGACCGAGACTATCGTGAGGCATTTGAAGGACTCATGCAAAATCCCAATGCCAAGTTCAATCATACCCCGATTTCAGCACGAAAGGATTATCGGATATATGGTTATGATGAAGTACGAAAATATCTCAATGAATTGATTAATCCCTGCCGTGCATTAGTCTGTTTGCTAGGACCAAATACTTTTCAAAGCGAGTGGGTGAATCAAGAATTATCAGTGGCGAGTTCTCTACATATTGGAATTGCAGCCATAACTATCACTTTAAATCGCTTCGTACCACCACACCTCATTTCGACTAAGAATATTCCTATCTTTCAGTGGGACAGTACAAATATAAGAAGAGCCTTAACACATGCTTTTCAATATACTGCAAATCATGAGTAGGGATATTATGATAAATTTTTAATTTTATAAAATCCAATTATTAAATGGAAGAGATTCAAATATTAAGACAGTTTTGAATTTATTGAGGAAAAATTGAGGACAAAACAAATCTTTTTAAGAACATTATTACGATTCAGAAGCAATAAAGAAGATACCCAAACAGTTTCAAATGGGAGGATTACAACTCAATGAAGATTTATTCATATATATTAACAAGAGATTATGGTTTTGCACCAAACCCGTTTTATGGAGTTTGTACTTTAGCAACATGCAAACCCAAAATAAGAAACCCCGCAAAAGTAGGTGATTGGGTTATCGGAGTCGGATCCAATGAGCAGGGCTCCCAATTTAAAGGAAAATTAATTTTTGCAATGGAAGTTACTGGAAAATTAACATTCAATGAGTATTGGTATGATGAACGTTTCGATGTTAAAAAGCCAGTAATGAATGGTAGTAACAAACAGTTTTTTGGAGATAACATCTACCACAAAGAAAATAGCAATTGGAAGCAAGAAAATTCCCATCATAGTCTTCAAGAGGGTAAACCTAACCTTAAAAACTTAGTAAGAGATACTAGCTCTGAATTTGTTTTAATTTCTAGAAATTTCTATTATTTTGGTAAAGAAGCAATTTCAATTCCATCAGAATTGAGTATAGTATTTGAGGATATTGGAATCGGTCATATTTCAGATAGAATACCTCCCAAAGATAGGAAACGTTTCATTTCATGGCTTGTTAATGAAAATCCATATAATCCTGGTTATCATGGAGATCCCATTCTTTTTGAGGATATAGAAAGATATTCAGGTGATTAACTAAACTTAAACATACGTTTAAGATTTGTTATAGTACAATTCGTTTCATTTGGATTACATTTTTCTCCGCATTCGTTGCAAATGAAACTTCCATTAATAATATGTTTGCCATTACTTGTAACACAAACTCTCCCACAACAATCACATTCAGCATCGTGCTCTTCTACAGTTTTAATAATTAGAATTTCCTCTTTATTATTGCTATTCTTCTCATTCACTATTTTTCCCACAACCAGTTGAAATTATTTTCCACAAGTAACATCCTTACCTATTCTATCACTTCTTCTTGATCCATCTGAATTTTGCCACTCTTTATTTCCTCTAATGGCTCCGACTATGTTCTCTGTATTCCATCCAACTAAAGCATCACCATATTTTTCTTGATTTTCTGGTAAATCCGATTCTTTTGCTCCTCTAGCCCACACTCCAATGATTCGTTTTCCTTGACGGTTAGCATATTCAATTTCCCAATCAACCCAAGGTCGGGAATGAGTTTTCTCTCCCACAAGTACAACCATTGTATCGGATTCATTGATTCGGCTCTTTAATTTCCTTTCAATATATTCTGAGCTTTTAGCCTTTCCAGCGTCTTCAGGATCCACAGAATAATTTTCAAATGTGAAGTATTTTCGCTTGTCAAGCAGGTTAACAAATTTTCTGTAATGGTCTTCATCTCTATGATAGTGACTAATAAAAATTTTCTTGGGCATCATTCGTCCCCAGAAACAAACTTTAGGGATAACTCAATTTGAGTATTGAAGAACATCATATTATAAAAAGCTTTACACCAATTTCATGAAATAATTCAAGAAAATTACTGTTAATTCGATTCTAAGTATCTAGGATTGAATTCAAGCAGTAAAAACTAAGCTTTTCGCTTATAAATCGTCAAATATACTCATCCAGGGTTGTGTGTTGAACATAGAGATTTCTAGGTCTACCCTCCCCATAATAAGCTTTTAAATACTTAGAAATTTCGCAAAAACAGTTTTCTATTGCCATTAAATTGAGTTTCCTTTCTGTACGATCACTAAACAAGTTTTGAGGGTTCACATCTATTCTATCAAACAACTCATCTTGAAAAGTTTCTATGAAAGAAATTGATTCTTCATAATTTAAATCTCCCTTCGATTGAAAAATGTAGTCAATACCTCTTCTACAACCTGGTCCTGCAACAACAAATTTTGACTCGTCGAATACGTCTTTATTCCAATAACCAATATCAACCGCAATTTGATAAGCTAGAAAATGTCCAATTCCTTTGATATTCAATAATGTTTTGTACGTAACCTCAGAATTCTCTCCCTCAATTATTTTTCTTGTAATAACTTCAATATCATCCTGTATCCAACTTAATAATTCTGCAGTATTAGAAATCTTATCGTTATTGGGATTTACCCAATGATAGCTTGATACAGTAAAAGCACCAGTAAAAACAGGAATCTTCAGCTTCTTGAGTTTGTGTAATTCACTCTCTATTGCTTTATGGTTGAATTTATAGGGATCCTGAACCCCAATCACTCTAAAAGTCTCGATTTTATTATAGAGTCTATAGATAATTAAATTGAAAATAACTTTTTCAGGAAAATCACATTGCGGGATTATTTCTTCTATTACATACCTAGTTCCTGTATCTAATTCTCTGAAAACATTTGTAAATTTATATTTTTTTAAAATCGGATCTTTGGTCCAAGGGGAAGGTTTTTTATAAATAATTTTCCTTTTAAAAATACGATGTCTTTCTGAAATATATCTAAAGAATAAATCAACATTCTTATAATCCAATATTACTTCATCAAGAGAAAATTTACCATCCTTTATATTTTTACATATTCGAGCTTTGAGAATTTGCTCAGTCATCTTCTATCCCAAAAATATATTGGTTATCACAGAATCTATTTGATTATTCGAAATAGGATTTTTCTTTCATCGAGTATTACTATAGCATTAGTCTTGTTATATAAAGATTGAGTAAACAAATTATATACCCGAAATTATAATTTGAATTCTAAGACATTTTGAAAGTTAAGTCATTATTGCAGAAAATATAGAAATAAATATTCAATATTCTTCTTTAATCTTAAATATGATGTATTCGAATTTGAATGTAAAATAAAGACATTAAAATCCAGAAGCTAGAAATAGTTAAAGTATATAGAAATAATTTTATCATTTGATGTTCAGGGTGGAAAAATAAGGGGAAAGAAGAAAACCTTATAACCTAAAGTGAGTTTATATTTATCAAGAGAAATTATTACGGAATGAATTTAATGGAAAGAACTGCAAAAGGGAAATTAATCTGCCTAGAAATTATTGGAAAATGCGGTTTAAATTGTATTCATTGTTCTACTCGATCAAATCCTGAAAGTTCAACTATTCTTGATTTGAACATAATAAATAAAACCCTTAGTGAAGGAATCGAAATTGGGTTTAATGAATTAGCAATTTCTGGAGGAGATCCTTTCGAACACCCCAATTTGATTCAGATAATACGATATGCCAAAGAGCTTGGCTACTATGTTATGACTTATACTAATGGAAATATGGTTGGTGATAATTCTAATCTTTATCCACTAACTAAAAAAATCTACACACAATTAGACAAAGTAGGACTAGATAAACTCGTCTTCAGTTTATACAGTACTAATGAAATTATTCATGATCGAATCACTGGTCGTGAAGGGAGTTTTAAGAACCTTATAAAATCAATAAAATCCAGTGTGAATGGTTTTTCTTTTCAAAGGGAACTAAACTTCGTTATAATGAAAATGAATCTTCCAGATAAATCAACTTTAATTCCTTTTATGAAGAAGTATAACATTAATAATATCCATCTTTTGAGATTCGTTCCTCATGGAAGAGGCTTAGACAACAAACAAAGTCTTTTAGTCCACCCTGAGGAATTGAATTCTTTTTCTGAGCACTTCGATGAACTTGATGAGGAATTCAAAATAGAGTATAGTTCATCATTACCGATAGTAAACTTGGAAAATAATATTAAATGTAGAGCTGGAAGAGGAGAAAAACTGTGTATAACCCCTAAAGGGCATGTTTTTCCCTGTGTTGCAATGAAAAACATTATAGAGGGAAATTCTTCTAATAATATTAATATATACTCTCTCAAAACAATTTTAAGAACTTCCAAAATATTTACTACAGTTAACGCCTTTAAAGAATCAAATAATCTCATTGACTGGAAGTGTATTGAATGTCCAGCACAACAAATCATAAATAATGAAGTAAAAAACCCTAATTTTCTTTTTTAGGAGATATAAGGGAGATAATCCTAAAAATGGATGAAAAAGAATTCTCTAAGTTTTATGGCAAAGAAGGACTAATTTGTGATGTTTATCTGTGGAAGAAATTTTATACGTACTCTAAATATAAAATAGAATTTCTAGGAATATCCTACCCAGATTCCCCTGATGAGAAGATACAACTAAAAAATAGCAAACATTATATAACAGAAATTAATGAAAAAGTGAAACAAGATTCAAATAATTTTAAGGATGAGAGATTTCAATTTGACGTTATTCTTTATCATGAACACTTTTTAAAACTATGGAGGGAATTGCTGAAAGATGCAATTGTTTATTTAAAACAAGAAGATAAGAGAGAAGAATATCATGACAGAGAAACTTTTGGTATTGATGAGCTTTTCAAGTATTTTAAACTATTTATAGAATTTGAAGGGCTGTACTCGCTAGGGCGGGAGGGCACGAAATGGGTTCTTTTCAAAGAGGGGATAATATCTCGA
>JAEOTI010000032.1 GCA_016839955.1 Candidatus Hodarchaeota archaeon
ACAATATATCAATTAGCAAGTATTATCAATCAAGTCCAGATGTCTCCCACTATACATCCAAATTTATGGCGATTTAAGAGACTTACTCCAATAAAAAAGGCGATATTTAATAGAACATCGTTTTCCAAAATTATTTGTTCAGGTAAACAGCTTGCATTTCTACTTAATTTACCTCGTTATCCTCAAAGAGGTTACACCGTTTCAAAACGTAGCCATTTTGGACCACCATCATTATCTGCAAACAAAATGAATAAAACTGACAATTTACTTCAAATTGGGACACCAGTAGTAAATGGAGTCTATTATAAGAATCCTCAACAAATATTGTCTACACAATTTACCAGCCATACTGCAATTTGGGGGAGTACAGGGGAAGGAAAATCCCGATTGGTAGCTTTTCTTTTAACTCAATTTTCAACCTTAGGAAAAAATTGCTTAGTTATTGATCCAAAAGGTGACTATATTGATCTTCTTGGTTCAAAACAGGATTTTTTATATTTTAAAATAGGATCCAAGGATTTTCCAATAGGGATTAATATTTTCGAGACGCCTGCACAAGAAAATGAGGAAGATTGGATTGAATTAGTTAAGACGAGTCTTCGTGCAGCAGTTGGCAAAGATACTGTCAGTCCTCAGATGAATGAAGTCTTAAATCGTACAATAACTTATACAGTACGTAATAAAGGAAATTTTCAGACTTTTCTAAATTTACTAAGAGATCCACAAGCTGATAAGGTTCTAAAAGTAAAAGGTTACCAAATCAAAACAACATTCGCTGCAATTGAAAATCGTCTTTCACAAGTAGTTAGTGGAAAGGCTGGAGAGGTATTTAGAGTCAAAAAATCAAACGTTCCTGTAAAAAAACTGTTAGAAAATAATGTAATTCTTGATATTAGTATTTTTGAGCAATTGGAGAATGAAGTTGCCAGGACAATACTTTTGGAAATCTTTATGCATTTAATTTTTTATTATTTAAGACAAAGGCCTTCCATTAGAGAGTATGGTGATTTTTCGAACATAATCGCAATAGATGAAGTTCAAAAGATCTTACCACAACGATTTCCTCTAAAAGATACTTCCCAACAAACATTACTAGGAAAAGCTGCTTGGAGTGTCCGTGCATATGGTGTAAGCATGATTTTTGCTGGAACAGAACCGACCGTGGAACAACCTATCATTACACAACCCTCTCTTGTTCTAGTTTTTCGATGTAAACATGATCCTCGGATTTTGGCACAGATGGTAAATATTCCATTAAATGATTTTCAAACCTTAACTTCTCAACTTGAAAAAAGACACTGTATAGTTTCTGAAGGAAATGAGTCTCCCTATATAGTGAAAACCCCGACATTCGATTCTAAGCGGCTAACAAAGGAAGATTATAAAAAAATCTTGAATAATACGATCCAAAAACATTCTAGGCAGATATACGAATCATCAAAGTTTTAATTACTAATTGATTGAAAAAAGACTCTTGATTAACTTTCTTTTAATCTGGAAAAAAAAGGAGAAAAGTGTTTTTTCGAAAATTCTTCCATCTTTAACTTTGAAGAAGATGATAGACTCATCCCAGTTTTACTAGAGCATAATAATTGATCCCACAATTTTCTGTAAGAAATGATTTCGTGCATGAATTGGTCTAATTTCTTTGAAACAGACGCATTCTGGCCTTTAAATACGTAACAAAACGTGATTGGATCATTAGAACGAAAAATCAGGTTAAATTCTTTATAAACAATTCGCTCAATTTTTCCGGATCCAATGAAAACTTCACTACCTAATGCATTTACAGCAGTTAAAAATCCTCCAATTAATTGTTCATCAAACTCCTTATTAGGTATAAAAATATAAGAGAAAACTGTAAAGCCGCTTTCAGCCACAACCAAAATCATAACAGATTTTTCCAAAACTGAAAAATTAAGATTTTTTCGAGAAGGCTGATTATAAGAATTTAGGGGAACTTTTAATGACAAATTAACCTCTCTGTTGTCTCCTATGATTTCAAATGAAATATCTGAACGTTTAAATAACGAATTAAGAGTAGTCAATGGTAGGGCATTAGATTTTTCAACAAAATATTCCTTTATAGATTGCTTAGACAATTTCTCCATTTAGAAAGACCCATTACGTTATCATACCTAGAGATTTTATTCTCCTAAGAAATTGCTTAAGGTATTATTAATTGATAATTTGTTAAAGTTATGAATTTGATCAATATCATCTGATTTATGTACAACTTGAAAGTGATGAGATGTTAATTGATAAACTTGGAATTCAAATAATAGTTGAAAATACAGCGGGAAATCAAGGAACTTTAGGGGAAAGTGGTTTTTCAGCACTTATAAAAATTAATTATGAAGATTCCACTACACAACAGATCCTATTTGATACCGGACCCTCTCCAATTGCTTTTCAGAATAATGTTATGCAAATGAAGATTGACCTTTCAACAATTGATGCCATCGTCCTTAGTCACGGACATTGGGATCATGTAGGAGGATTAATGGAAGCGGTAGCCAAAACTGAAAAAAAATTCCGGTTATTTGTCACCCTCAGTCAATTGTAGCAAAAAAACTAGTCGAAAAAGATGAAAAGATCTTTAATATAGGTTTTCAAGATTTTTTCTCACTAGACGATCTTAACAGAAAAGCAAACGTTATCACTAGTACTACGCCTTATAATCTCTCAAAATCAGTAATGACGACAGGATATGTGCCTCGAAAGAATGCATTTGAAAAATTAACAGGTAAAATTCGGCGTGCAACAACACTGAAAGATGGAAAAACAGTACCAGATGAATTGGATGATGATCTCTCATTAATCTTTCATTTATCAGATGATACAGTGGTGATTCTTGCTGGTTGTTGTCATGCTGGAATTGTTAATACAGCTCATTTGACTACAAAATTAATTCAATCCAAGAAGATTATCGGAATAATTGGGGGCTTGCATCTCCATGATGCATCAGAAGAACGGTTAGAAAAAACGGTTCAAGAACTGAAAAAATATCCTATATCCAAAATGGCTGCTTGCCATTGTACAGGGCTACGAGGAAAGTTTGCTCTTTATCAAGCATTCTATAATCAATTTATGGATATAGGAGTCGGTTCTACGATAAAGTTTGTAAGTGGGAATTGAATCGATTAGGAAGGTACAACCATCTTAAAGTGTTTGAAGAGTCCTAAGAATGATAGGATGTTGTTCAATTTTAGGATTAAAGTATTTTGAAGGATCAAAAAGACTCAGATCAAAATTTTTCTCTTTATAAAACTTAGAGAGACACTGACGCTCAGAATCTGAAATCGAGAGTTGAATATTCTCTAGAAAAGTGGTTATTTTCTTCTTATAAATGACAAAATCCTGTTGAGCAATTTTTTTTCCACGCACAACCATTCTGAGACTATCATTTAACACTATTTGGTTTATGTGCTCTGAAATGTTAATATTAGTAAGTTTCCATGTGTTTTGAAATAAACTGTAAAAGATTATGGATTTTCTTAAGAGATCTTCATCAAATTTACTTTCTGAGATCTTTGTTGCATCAAAAAGATCCCTTGGTGTTTTTCGGTTAAGGAGAGCAACCAATTTGGAACCAAACAGTTCTTCCTTTTGTGGTAATAAAATTTTAGACTGTTCTTTTGTCTTAGGGTGCAAAAAAGAGCATAAACGGTCTTTTGGGAATAGAGGTACTCTGTTCAAATAACCAATTTCGATTTTAAACGAGTCCTGTTTCATCTCATCAGCATAATAAACATGAAAACGTGTGAGTGGGTAGCTCGGATTAATTTTGACATCTGTAGATAAATAACCTAAGTTGAATAGGATTTGCTTTAATATCAGATCAATTTTATCTCTTTCTACTCCCCAGTCCTTACTAGAATCAACCTGACGATAGTTAAAGTCCAAATCAATAGAAAGTCGTTCAATCTTAGAAAATTCAATGAGGTTTAATGCTGTTCCACCAACAAAACAAAGTTGCTCTCTTAAAGAGCGAATATTTCCAATCCGTTGCAGAACGTCAATTATTCGAAATGTTTTCTTAATTACACTCTGATCAAAATGATTAATGTTAATATCCAAAACTACACTCCCCGAAGATATTCTTCGAAGTTTACAGGGACATATAAATGCCAGCGAGGAATACTAATCCAGTCAGTGACGTGATTCTTTCGATTTAGATATAATCTACTGGGTGAAAGCCAACTTTCGAGGATCTCTAGATGCTTATCGGATAGATCCTGATAGTAAAGAGAACGCTCTTTTAGTAACTCCAAAATATAACCCACTTTTCTTACCAAAAGTTGATTCTGTGAATATAGTTTGAAATACTTAATAAAAAAATCAAAATTAAGTCCACTCAATCCTTCAAGACTTTTCAAACATTCTTCCCACCCTCCAGCATATTCGGGATACTTTACACAATCTAATAATGTTCGTTCTTTAGAAGTGATCGCGATCTCATTATTTTTGTAAAGGACCCTATTGATCCCTTTATCAAATTTTGAGAGAATAAAAGGTCGGAACCTCAACTCTTGGAAATGGAACGGTTCAAAATAGGTTCTAACTCCAACAAAAATCTCATCAAAAACATTTTCTGCGCAACCATAGAATTCCAACGCTGAATGAAACATGATGACACTAGTCTGCTCTCGAATCTTCCCTGCAACTAGGAATTTATCAACATGAAAGCCCGGAAGATCCCGCTGCTCTAAAGGTACTCCAATGTATAACCCTCGGCGGAGTCGCTTCAATTTATTTTGTTGGACTAAAGGGGAAATATATACGTCATTGATGACTTTTCGGCTTAAGGATGGTCGATTATCTTGGAGGAGGTTTACAACTTCATTTGTAGTTACCACCCCTCGTTTCAAGACCTCACTATAGAGCCATTCCCGTTCAGTCATTTACCTCACATTTGTATAAATGTCATTTTATCCCATTAAAAAGATAGGGTTTTGCGAAAAATTCACAAAAATTTTGTAATACGTTAATGTTATCCTATTAAAAACATAGGGTTTCATAAAAATTATACAAACTAATGATTACGAATCTCATCATTCCTTTCAAAGTGAAATAAAACCAGATTATAAAAGGAAAAAATAGCTAAAATAATAAAAAAATAAATTCAAAACCTCCTACGCCTATGTCCGAACACGATACACCTTCTCTCTCTTCCAAAATCGACCGAATTAAACTGACGAGTAAACTCCCCAGTTTCGCCCAGTACGCTTGAACGGTTAGTACGGGATCGCTAAACATGTCGGCCGAAGCCTTCACGCGTACACGACCCGCCTATCAAAGGGATCTTTTTATAGTTTTGAAACTAAAACTTGTATTACTATTACTACTGGTGTATTATAGAATTTCAAATTAAGATTCTAGGGTGATTTGCGGATCTTAATGAGAATTAATATTACCATTACGATAAAGACGCTACTGATAAAACCAACCCAAATTAACTGAGAGCTTTGAGTTGTTGGGAGAGGTATATATTCAAAGGAGAGGAAACCGGTTCGGTTTGGAAAACCCCGAAACATAGGCCAAGGAACTGGCCCAGACCCAGGGCAATCCCATACAAAGACACTAAATCCTTCTAATGTTCCAATAACGATTTCAAGATCACCATCATTATCAAGATCTCCGATTGCTGGTGATGAAACTACATACCCTATTATTTTAGGCCATCCTGGAACTACACTTCCATCAACATTCCAAACAAAAATCTTACGATCCCACTTGGAGGCACAGACGATTTCTAATTCTCCATCGCCATCCACATCTCCAATCGCGGCGGAACTATGGATTCCAGCTCCATCATCGCCTGTATAAACTGGCCAACCTGCAACCTGAGTTCCATTGTGGTGCCAACCACAAATATAACTTCCTGCTCCAATGAAAATTTCTAAAAACCCATCATTATCGATGTCTGCCAAAGCGGGGGAAGCAAAAACATGATCTGGTCCCCCTGCGCCCCAATCTGGTGTTGTTTTAGGCCATCCTGGCAAGTCATCTCCATTCATGGTTAGGATATGTACTTTGCCATCCCAATCTCCGAAAATGACCTCTGCTTGACCATCTTTATTAATATCTGCAACTACTAGTGAAGATTCCAAGGTAAGATCTGTCTTTCGAGGCCATCCACTAATTTTCTTTCCTGTGTGATGCCAGGCATAGACACCACCATCTGTTCCACAGAAAATTTCAAGGTCTCCATCTCCATCTACATCCCCTACTGCTGGAGAAGTGGTATGAATCGGTTTCATCGTTATTTGTGGCCATCCTGGGAAGACTGATCCGTCTGGTCGTAACACTGTCACTTCTCCAGAGAGATCAGAAGGCCAACCAGAAAAAATGCCAACAATAATCTCGACAGTTCCATCATTATCTAAGTCTGCGATTGCTGGAGTTGATGTTACAAAATTTCCAAGTTTTACAGGCCATCCAATAACCCTTGACCCATTTAAATAAAAAGCTTCAAGAATTCCATCTGTTGATCCTTCTGTATTATCTTTTCCTCCCCCAGAAACAAGAAACTCAACTTTTCCATCATTATTAATATCAGCAATAACTGGAGAGCCATAAGCTCCAGGTCCTGCAGGCCATCCAGCAATTAAAGTACCATTGGAATACCATCCATAGAGATATCCATCATCTGCAGCAAGAAAAACTTCTTTTGTGCCATCATTATTAACATCAAAAATTGCTGCTGATGAATACTGCACTTGATCGCCAATTGTTATCGGCCAACCATCTTGATATGGATATTGATCATTCTGGGGGATCTGGAACGACATAAAGGCTTTTGATCCGATGTAATTCGTTCCTGAAGTAGGTATAACGCTCAGACTGAAAACTAAAAGGATTCCTAAAAGTAGCAAAAGAAAAATTTTGAATTTTGTAAAAGATTTTAATGTTTCAGACTTCATTAGTTTCAACCAAAAATTAGCAATTTTGCTTTAAAAACCTTATGAAAAAGAAAAAGGTGAGAAGACCTCTCACCATTCCCTGAGTAGTCCATCAATTCCTTCAAATAAATGGATCCCCACCTGGGGGAGGATTAGAACCACCAGCTACCGTAACATAGGACCAATAAGCTGGTGAAGTGTAGTATCCACTAGAAGAACCATCAGTCCAGTAGAGCCTAGCATAACTAGTGAGTGTTGACGATCTACCTGGAATTTTTTTGGGTATCACATCTACAGAAAACGATCCAGAAACCTCATATGTGTTTGGATTATAATTGTAGGTTTTTACAGCCCAAGAACTCATAGTTGCAGTTTTATAATAGATCCTAATCTGCTTAATCCAAATATTGGTTGAACTTGTATGGCTAGGTGCCCAAATTCCCCAGAAATTAATTTTTCCCCAACCATTACACAAATCCATTGGTCTAGCCTTTGCACCATTCTGTTCATCGGGGCGAAATTGTCCATCTAGTGGAAAAACGAAAGGTGCATCTCCGTCTACATAATCAAAAATTTCAGCTGAACTGTCCCACCAGCTAATTTTAGGTGAACCAATACCTAAATCAATATCCCATTCCTTAGTTGCAGGTCTACCATTATAAAGATTAGAATTACCATGAACATAGAGATCTCTTTCTTGGCTTGGAAATTGACCAAAAAAATTCAGTAGAAAGTCCTCAGCATCTTCATAGTCCCCCCAACGATGAATACTCTCGACTTTAGCCTCAAGATAGGGTATAATGAAAAATTCTGTTTTGAGTTCCATTTGAAATTTGAATAAAATCTCTGTTCGGTGGACTTGTCCTACAATTAATGGATAACCTCCAATATCAAGTTCAAATGTACGCATATGGTAGAAATTATCCCATTTTCTTGTAGTTTCAACAGCTACATCTCCAGTCCAATGCCAACCTTCTGTTCCATGGGATTGATCATTCATTGTCCGCCAATGAAAATGGTTATCACTTCGATGAGGAAACCGAGTTCCACTAACAGATTTTGCCACGTAGCTATCAGACAAAGAAACGAAATTATCAGCAACATAGTCACTTAAAACATCGATGATAGGATCTGCAACCGTATTAAGTGCGTTAATACCAATATCATTAATAAAATCGATGGGTGTATCAGCTAACACATCCCAAACGAAATTAGACACCTGGTAACCATTTGGGTAAAGGTGCTCTTGACCCCCATTTGATCGCAAAAAATCTCTGAGAGTTAGTCGATCAATTCCATAACAAAAGAAATTTAGCCAATTGGACGGTTTTGTAAGAGCCTCGTTATTGTACTGTATCAAGTCATCTAGTTTGTTGTTCAATTCAAAAAGAGTCTGGCTAACTTGATAGTAAGTTGTAAGGGGATTTTGAGGAACAACCATTCGCTTAATAAGTTCTTGTTTGTTTGATTCAAAAAAACTATTAACTATAGAAATCAAACTTTGACTTTGTCTAGGGCTAGTTTTAGAAATTTCGTCAGCAATTCTTTCGAAAGTAATTAATTCGGCAATTAAAATGTCCACTTGTCCCTGAAAGTTATAAATTGTTTTTGAATAGACTGGTTCAAGATATAATGTTTTAGAATAACATGATAGGAAAAAATGTTTGGACGTTGTATCTTGAATAAGGAGTTGACGCATATTTCCCCATTTAAATACCTCTTTTCCAATTGAAAGACCTTCTGCTTTTCCATGGAAGATATAAATTCTTCCCCAAGCATTTTGTTTAGGTATTGATTTAAATTCAAAGGCGGTTTCAATAGGCACTAAAGATGAATCTAATCCAATACTTTGTGTTACAAAGGCAACATCCTTTGCAGCCTGATAAGTAATGTTATCCCTCGAGTCAAAATAAATCACGAGATTGTTGTTAATCGTCTGATCTTCTATTGATAGTTGTTGTATTGGAATAACTCCAATTATAACAATAATTAACATTATAGTAGAAACGATTGCTAAATTGAACCTATTTGATATTTTCAATTTGATTCTAGCTCCCAATCTGTATTAGATATAATTATATAATATTATACATTATTTGAATAACATTACAAATAATTTTTA
>JAEOTI010000725.1 GCA_016839955.1 Candidatus Hodarchaeota archaeon
AAAGAGTACATTTTGAAAAACTTGAAGAAAGTGAACTCTCTACTTAAAGACCCACAAGAACGAGAACAGGCATTTAAACTACTCATCAATCTGAAAACATATTGTATTAGATTGAACGACGCGATAATTTCGCAAGAAATAATACAAGAATTTGAGAACACACTTGAATCTTTTGAAATTAGAACTGTAATAAAGGCAGAACTTCTGACTCATCTGGGTGAATTATATCGCAATATTGCAAATTATAAAGCGAGTACTAAATATTATCGGTCTGCTTTGTCAATTTGGGAGAGCTTAAATAGACCTTATGAAACTGCGATGGTTTTCATCAACATGGCTACGGTTTCATACTATTATTCCCCTTTAAATGAAAGTCTTTTCCTCCTTAAACATGCTGAAGTCCTAGCTGAATCACTAAAATCCCCATTTAAAGAATTAATAGTAGCAAGGTGTTATGAAAATAAAGGAGCTGTGTTTCAAAAGGAGGGGAAATTCCAAGAAGCGATACAAAATTACTATCAATGTAAAGAATTAAGATTAGAACTTAATAAGATTCCAATGGATTCTCATCATACTGGAATCAATCAACAAAAATTAATTCATTGTGAATATCAATTAGGTACTATTGCTCTTGAACAGGGGCGATGGAATAATGCAATTCTCCATTATCAAAAAGTTCTTCCTTATTATCAAAAAGTGAATGATCTAAAGTATATAAGAAGAATTCTAAAAGGATTGGCAAAGATTTATGCCTACAAACAAAATGAAGACAAAGCACTCGAAATCTTAGAGCATCTACTCGAAGAATATAAACAGGTTGAAGACTCTTACTTTATCTTTGATATTGAAAATTCAATTTTCAGTTTATACTTAAAGGTAAAAGATGTAAAGAAAGCAAAAATAATGAAAGACGAGATAGGGAAGCATATTTCTATTGTACCAGACAACCGTCTTTTGATTGAATATTATAACAACTGTGGATGGCTATATCAACTTGAGGGTAAAACTTCGGAAGCTATTCATGCTTTAAATAAAGCTTATCAACTCACACTAGGAACAAATCCTGTATATCAATTAAAAATACTACGTCAGTTTTTTAGTACATATTATTTCCAACAACAATTTCATAAAGCTTTACTGTATGCCAATATTTGTTGGAACTCTTCTCAAATAATGATAAATACTGTAACATCGCCTGATTTGCGAATAACCCTTAGAAAAGAGGACATCCTTTTATGTAAACGAGTCTGCAAAATTTATATCCAAAAAAATGATTTAAGAATGGCATTGAAATGGCTTGATAAGAGTAAAGCCATAGAACTTAAATTTTCTAAAGAAACTAGATCTCCGACAATTTCTTCATTTCAAAGAAGCCCAAAACTATTTTCAGAGATTTTCTCTAAATTACATCATTTGAAAGAGGACATACAAAGAGGAGAGGAAGATGAAGGAGAAGAAAACGATTTTATAGAAAATAAGTACAGAAGTATGAACCTGAAACATAAGCAAATAGCAAAAAATCTCATAGATCAATATTATCAACTAAAAGAATATCTGTGGGGAACTCGTGAACTAAGTGAATCTTCCAGTCAATTAATAGATTCTCATGACACTGAAGATCTTTTATCTTTTAAATTTCCATTCGATCAATGGTATATACTATATTTTTTTTATGATTTGGAGGAAGAGACAATAGGGATATTTGGTATTCACCCTTCTCAATCGAACATTGACATTCGATTTTTTCATCAATTATTATCTATTGATGATTATAAAGAGCTAATCGAAGGCCTGAATAAGATAATTCGGTTTTCAAACCAAGATAATGACTTGGAGCTTGAAAAAGGTTTAGCTGATTTGTCAAAGTATATGTACGATTTTCTTATTCCTGTTGATTTAAGAAAAGAATTACTTGAAAAAAATCCTGAATTCCTGATCCTGATCCCAATTGAGCGACTCAATGAACTTCCTTTCGAGATAATATGGGATGGCTCTACATATTGGGGATTAAAATACTCTCTAAGTAGAGCGATTTCGTTATCAATGCTTCAAAAATCATTCAAATCGACTCAAAGCACTTTGAAACCTGATGTTCTAATTCTCACTCCTAATACTCAAGATCTTCAGGCTCAGTCAGAAGAAAGTATTTCCATTAAGACAATAATTAAAAGAATTGGTGGAGCTACTAAATCTATCAACCCAAATGAAGTCACAAAATACAGATTTATCACCGAGTTAAATGATTCCTGTTATACAGTCATACATTTTGCAGGACATGGAGCTTTTTTATCGG
>JAEOTI010000726.1 GCA_016839955.1 Candidatus Hodarchaeota archaeon
AACGTTTCTGGAAACATTTCCTTAAATAATATTGAAGAAAAGTATCAAACTATCTTTGAAAATTCAGCAGTTGCTATTACTTTAGTAGATAAAAATGAGAAAATAATATCATGGAATAAATATGCTGAAAATCTTCTTAATATGGATAAGAATGATTTGTATCTGAAGCCTGTTAGTTCTCTTTATCCTTCTGAGGAGTGGAAGAAGATTAGGAATGAGAATGTTAGGCAGAAGGGTATGCAGCATCATTTGGAGACTAAGGTTCTTAGGAAGAATAATGAGCTTCTTGATGTTGATATTTCACTGAGTGTCTTAAAGGATCATGATGGAAAAATTGTTGGTTCTATTGGAGTTATGAAAGATATATCTGAACAGAGACAAGCTGAACAAAGATTACTTTCTTTGATGGAATCTGCCGGTGATTCTATATATTTGCTGGATAAAAAAGGCAGATACATCCTCGTCAATAAAGAACTATTATCAAGACTAAACCTGCCTCGGGAAAAGGTATTAGGAAAAACTTTTAAAGAAATTCATTCACAAGAAGAAACAAAAGATTTTATCACCAAACTGAAATGGGTTTTTAATAATGGAAAACCTGTGATAGATAAACATACCAAAAATGAAAGATGGTTTTTAAGAACACTAAGTCCAGTTATTGATTCTTTGACAGGTAAAACAAACAGCGCTGTTGTTATATCAAAAGAAATAACTGAAGAAAAGAAATCAGAAGAAAAATTAAGAACAAAAATTGACGAACTTGATAGATATAAAAAAGTCACTGTTGGTAGAGAATTACAGATGATTAAGTTAAAAAATGAGATGAATGAATTAAAAAAAACCAAGGAAAAACCGAGAAAAAATAAACGAAAGATTGCATAGAGAATGAATAAATATGGCAATAGGTAATCCTTCCTCAAAAAAAGATTGTTTTACAGAGAAAGTGTTGAGTAAAAAAGAAGGCGAGATTTTTTCTATACTTGCAAATGCTCCTAGTATCATTATGTTAGTAGATCGTGATGGAACAATTCAATTTATTAATCGTACTGTATCCAATTTTACTGTTGAAGATACAATTGGTAAGAACGTTTCAGATTTTACATTAAATGATTATCATGAAATAGAAGAAAATTCCATTAAAAATGCTTTTGATTTTGGGGAGATAAATAGATACGAAATTAAAGGTATAGGTCCTGATGGTTGCGAAGCGTGGTATGAGACTACAGTTGGGCCAGTTAAGAGAGGAGGAAAAATAGTAAATGTAGTAATGATTGCTACAGATATTTCAGAGCGGAAGAAATCGTGGGATAGATTGGTAAAACTGGAGGAGGATTATCGTATCCTTGCAGAAACTTCTGCAGATGGAGTAATAACATTAAATAAGAATGGTAGGCTGACTTATTTAAATCCCTCTTTTGAGAAAATGTGCAATAATAAAAAAAGCCAAATTCTTGCAACCCCTCTTACAGATTATTTATCAAATGATTCAGCACTTAAGTTTCAAAATATTTTTCTTAACATTTCAAAGCAGAATGAAAAATTTGAAAATGTTGAATTAGAGCTTATTTCTAGCGATACAGGTTTTGTTCCTATAGAATTAAATATTGCTCCCCTTAAAAAGAATAATAAGTTTGTAGGAATTGAATGCACGGTAAGAGATGTTTCAGAGCGGAAGAAATCAGAGAACGAAATAATAAATAAAGTTAATGAATTGGAACAAAATGAACTTGCAACACTAAATATTATGGAGGATTTCCAAGATACTATTACTGCTCTCGAAAAAGCTGAGAAAGAAGTTAAAGTAAAGAACAAGGAATTATTAAGAAATGCTAAAAACCTTCAAAAAGCGAATTTTGATTTGGAAATAGCAAAAAAACAATTAGCTGAATTAAATCGGAATTTAGAGGAAAAGGTTCAGGAGAGAACTGCTGAAGTCGAACATCTTCTTAAACAAAAAGATTAATTTATAAGTCAACTCGGACACGATCTAAAAACTCCATTGACTCCTATCAATACTTTACTTCCAATAGCAAGGAGACGTGTTGAAGATAAAAAATTAAAGGAACTACTAGGTGTAACGATACATAATGTTAACTATATGAAAAACCTTGTAATTAAAACATTACAACTTGCTCATCTTAACTCTCCTAATACACAACTTGAATTCGATAATCTCAATCTTTTGCAAGAATTAAATTACACAATCTCTTTTATTAAACATAATTTTAAGAAACGTAAATTGAAAATTGAAAATAATGTTGAAAGAAAAATCTTCATTAAAGCTGATAAATTAAGATTTGGTGAACTAATTGATAATCTAATATCTAATGCTATTAACTATAGTCTAGATAATTGTAAAATTTCTATTAAATCTGAAATAAAGAAAGATTTTGTGATTATCTCAATTAAGGATAATGGTATTGGCCTTACAAAAAATGAGATAAGTCATATTTTTGATGAATTTTATAAGGTTGATAAATCTAGGCACAAATTACAATCTAGTGGATTAGGTTTACCAATTTGTAAACGAATTGTTGAGAGGCATGGCGGAAAAATATGGGCTGAAAGCCAAGGGAGAGGAAAAGGCTCAACATTTTGTTTTACCATACCATTGGGCTCATAAAACAAACAAAATGTGATGCTCCCATCGGGATTCGAACCCGAGTCTAAGCCTCGAGAGGGCTTGATGATTGGCCGGACTACACTATGGGAGCAGAATTTTTATCCACCTGATGAAACTTGAATTATTTCTAATTCTTGTCCATCACAAAGTTCATCATCTATAGGTATTGGCGTTCCTTTGCTAATAACGATTACTGTATCAGGATTGATATTGATTTTTTTTATTGCATCTAAAACAGTTGATCCTGTGTTTAATTCTAGATTTTTTGTATCATTTGTTCTTGTTATTCTTATCCTTATTTTCACCTGAATCGATACTCATATAAAAAAGGGTTTGATTAAGCTTTTGACAAA
>JAEOTI010000727.1 GCA_016839955.1 Candidatus Hodarchaeota archaeon
ATGAACACTGGGATCCAGAGATCCGGTGCAACCCCACATGGAGCTTCAACAACAACTTCAGGGGGTGGTAAAAAAATACATGGAAAGCCTGACTGGAAAAAGGACCTAATCGGAATAAGCATAGCTCATGGTATTGAATTTGCGGCAACAGCATCTATAGCGTACTGGAACGATTTCATAACAAAAGTAAAAAAAGCTTTGGATGTGAATGGCCCCGCAGTAATTCATATTCTTGCTCCATGTCCAAGAGGTTGGCGTTATGAGGATAAAGACACTTTCAAGCTAGCAAGATTGGCAACTCAAACAAGATACTTCCCGATATATGAATTTAATAATGGAAAATATACTTTTAATATCAAAGTTCCTAACCCACTTCCGGTAGAAGAGTTCTTAAAGGCTCAAGGCAGATTCAAACATCTATTCAAACCTGAATACTCCAATGAAATTCAAGAAATTCAAGAATTTATAGATAAAAACTGGGAGCAATTGGAGAAACTTACTACTCTATAGAATTCATGAAAGGCTTTTCTGATGATACGAAGACTCTCTTCCATTTTTTTATTGCTTGTAGTGTTCTATGTGGCCTTTTATCCATCTTTTGTATATGGAAGTCTGGATGTTAAATTAATTTTCGAAAATACTTCCGATGCAGAACAATTTTTAGTATTGGTGGACGAATTAAGAGTGCATTCTAAAGGAGCTTCAAATAATTCTGGTTGGTTCCAACTATATATCGAAAAAAAACAACTTGATATTTCAAAGACAGAAAATTATAAATACATTCTTACACAAGACTCTCGATTGCCAGTTGGAGATTATGACAAAATATCTCTGAGCCTCAAAGACTCCTTTATTGACATTAATGGCTCCTCGGTTCAGATAATGATTCATAGTCCGATAATAGTTCAATCAGATTTCTCAATATCTAGGGAAGCTCCAAAAGATTTAACTCTGTTACTTGGGATAGATATGGAAAATACTATTGAGCAGAAGAAATTAATATTCGAAACAATTGGATTAGAAGATGATTGAATTTATTTTGTAGGTGAATGCTCTTTGTGTATTCTTGGTAAAGATAAATTGTATGAACTTATTGAAAAAGATAAAATCGTTTACCCATTCGATCAAAGACTATTAGACGGTGATGGTTATATTCTGACCGTGAGAGAGGAAACCGTCCTCCAATATCTTGAACATATCAATTTAATCTCGAATGAGATAGTCTTCACTCCACTTTCTTATGTAGCCCATTTAACGGCAAAAAGCAAATTTGGGAGGATGGGTTTATCATTTTTAAATGCTGCCAAGGTGCATAGCGGTTTTATAGGAAGATTGGCCCTTGAATTGGTAAACCTCAGCAATAACAGACAACCAATAATTATTAAAAGAAGAGATCCGTTTATGCACATAGAATACATAACCCGCGAAGGTAAACCTTCTCCTTACGATGGACCATATCAATTCCAGTACATGAGTGATGAAGAGGTAGAGATCTATAAACCAATAATAACGAAAGAGTTCAAAGACATCTTTGATGAAAAAGAACTGGATAATATGATGAAAAACAGAGTTAAGGGATGAAATAAAAAATCATCCAATTTTTCGACTTATTATTAATCCTGATATTCCAACAATAGCTAGAACTATAATAGATGCGAGCATGTAGAATTCTCTTTCGCCCGAGCTAACCTCAAGTATTACCAAATCATCATTTGCATAGGCATTATAAGGAACTGTAACTTTTGCATCAATTGAATCTTGAATTAAATATATCTTTGTCATATTCTGCTCAACAACTTCAATTCTAAGATAGATTCTTTGACGAGGTTCCATGATCCATTCTGTTTTTAGGGAACTTTGATTGAAACTTCTTCCCCATCTTTCCAATGGTTCTTCAAGTTGTTCAAAGTCTAATACAGTTGCATTGCCAAACAATTGAGCAGCTTTTTCATAAGATATTGGAGTATAAAATGGAGAATAAAATTCAACATTTTCTGCTTCTGAGTATTTTTCAATTAGATTATTGAGTTGATATAGTCCAATTTTATTGAAACTTACATTTCCAGCTGCTAACTCATCTTCTACTTTAAAGGATTTCCAAGCAAAATTAATTTTTAATAAATCTCTTTCCTTATCAGTTATATTAAAAACCTTTAAAGTTCCAGACACGTTTATCCAATTCTCATTTTGAATTAGAGAGAGATCAATGTTTTCTGTTACCGCGTTACTTGCTTTTTTCCTTATAGTGTCTTCAAAAGCAATTTTCAATCCTGGAAAGTTGTTATCATCGATTTCAATTTGGGTTTTGGGTAGAGACGTTATATTTTGATATATGTTTGAATTTATTGAAACTATGACATAATCTTTTTCTTTGTAATTGATCCCTATATCTGAAGCTAAAACATAATTTAATTGGAAAATCAGAATTAAAGAAAAAATGATCCCTAATTCGATTTTTTTTATTCTACTAAATTTCATATTTTATCGCCAGAAATAGGAAGATTCGGATTTTCAATTTTATCTAACTTTTGATCCAGGCGGGACCTCATTTTCAACAGTGAGCCAATAAGGTTTCTCATTCACTTCTGCTGCCAAAAGCATGCCTTCAGATCTTTCTCCTCTAATGACTTTTGGTTCCAAATTGGCTAACAAAACAACTTTTTTTCCTTTTAACTCTTCTTCATTATAGAATTCAGCGCCGCCCCCTATTACTTGTGTTTTTTTATTTCCGATATCTACGATAATCTTAAAGAGTTTCTCTGTTTTAGGCATTTTTTCAACTTCAAGTATTTTTCCAATTATAATATTTAATTTCATGAACTCTTCGATTGGTATCTCCATTTTCAACCCTCTGAAAATTATTAAAAGCGTATGATATTTATTAAAAAATTTTTCTAAATTCTATTTTTCTAGAATGCAGCCATCTAATGATAAAGGCTGTTGAAGTATGTCTACTCACTTAATGATTGTAAACTCGATAGTATGTATGTTCTGTTGTTATGATTTGTTTGAAATAAATATTTTCTATTGGATTGCAAATATATTTTTAAAAAACAGCCTCTTTTGGAAATACTTCTATTCCATCATTAGTAATTCTGTAAGGTCTTGGTTGGTGATCAATTTCGGATCTTCTCATTTTTTCAATTTGAATAATTCTTGAAAATGCCTTACCTATTTTGTAGGTTTGCATTAGAATAACGCCATCAGTTAAATATTCCTCAGGTTGCAAGATTCTATCCAGTCCTGCACTCTTTAATTCCAATGTAATCAAACAAGTAGCTTCAGTTGATATTAACGCATCAATTAGGTCTAATATTGCGGTTCTTCTTTTATTTTCTTCTGGAAATTGAAAAATTAATGCTGCCA
>JAEOTI010000728.1 GCA_016839955.1 Candidatus Hodarchaeota archaeon
CGTGGGTGGTTTCGGGATTTATTGGCTTAGTCTATTTTGGTTATACTTTGTGGAAATCAGAAGGGTGGTCACAGTGTCAAGCTGAACTAGCCCCCTTGAAATGTCCCTCTTGGGCGGAGGAATTCTATCGTGAGCAAATCTATCAAGAAGTGGGGGTAACTTCTTGAGAAGAGGTGAAAGGACATTTTTTTATAGGAGATGATTTAAAGTGCAACTCGAGATGTTATCTTGACGATCATTTAACCTTTTGGAAAAAATATCATACTTAACTTGATAGAGGTCACTCCTAAGGGTTATTGTTGTTTTAATAAAGAAAGAGCTTCAGTTATGTAGCTCACAGGGTCAACTAGGAATGCTCCCTTTAATATTTCGTTAATCCGTTCACGTATTTCTACTTTCTCTAACTCTACTTCTATTCTCTCAATCGATTGTTCATATACCATTTGTCATCACCAGTTACAAAACTAAGTGCCTTTAATTCTAACCAGTAGGTCATCCGCTCCTAACCACCCAACTACTTGTGTCCAGATCCAAATGTACTTTCGAGATAGACCAAATGCGGGTTCACCATCCTTATAGATATGGAGGCGTTCATAGGGGACATTCACTAAACTGATTAAGGCATTAAAGTCTGGATCGATAAACTTACAAAAGCTGAATTTTCGCCAGTTGTTCTGAATTTTTCCTCTTCCAATTTTTTTTCGATCTCTTCTTGTTCTTTTAATTTTCCAATCTTCTTTTTTACATATTTGATTAAAGATTTTGAAGCATCAATAGGTATGTTATAAAGCATCTTATTACAACCAATAATTGAATATTAATTCTCTTTTTAAAAATTTGGATCATAGACTCTGGACAATTTTTGAAATGGTCGGATGCAACAGAATTAAACGTCCCATCATTCCCATTAGTATAATAGGAAGTATTTGTTCATTTATAATCAATCTGTCATCAGAGTCATTTACGTTAGTGTAGAGATCACCCCAAAACCAATATTTGGATAAATCAGAAGAGAATAAGTCCTCAATCAAACTATGAAAATGGACATTTCGGAGACTATTAAAGGCCATAATATCATTGTATAATGTTTTATCGAACGTTTCGCAAGCGTAAAGTATCTGAATTTTACCCCAATATCCAAATCTACTTTTTTTACCATGTTTACTTAGAAGTTGCTTGTGTCGTGGAAAGAAATTTTTAATCATTTGATTCATAAACTTCTCAATTATTTGGTGACAGGCCCTTATTAATTGGAGAAGATCTGCTTCTTGTATCCTTGCATTCGAACTCATCTGTGAGTAACAGGTATTGAAATATCTAGTAAATAATCGATTTTGAGGGAGACCTTCATATCATAGGGTAATTCTTCATAATGAGGGTAAAAAGAGTCAGATCATCTGTCATCAAAACTTGTATACGATCAACAGACAACTTATCAGGGTGTATCTCTCACGAATTTCAAGACGCAAGAAGAAATGGAAGGGATCACTTCTCGATTGTCCTATATCCGACAATATCTCCAAAAAGATAGTGATTCTTTCCAGCAAAGAGGTCACTCAGAAAAGAGTTAAATCACGATATTATTCTCTTTAATATTTCCTTATTCTGGTTCTGCAATCACTGATAACAGCAAAATTGGCTTGTATGATTTCTGTTTCACCATTTTTTCAATAGCTGCTAACCAAGGGATTGAGTTTTGAAGCGGATCTAGTGACATGAAGTGTTATTCCTTTCTTAGCTGATGAGTACAGCAATTCAATTGTAAATATTAACTACAAAAATTTATGTTTTTTTTGGTTGTGATCGCATAAGTTTCTTCCAGTTGTGTCCTATGTTATTCGATACCTTAGGCAAATGTTTTTATCGCTTGCTTAAACCTTTTTCATAGCTGATATCTAAATAGATTTTTGGAAATAATCAATAAAGTAAGCTATAATTTCCATCTTCTTTTTCCTGTTGACTTAAGGTCTTCTAACGCAAGTCGAATCGCTTTCTTTCCAATCTCAAATCCTTGAGATTTCATATTGTAAAAAACTCCATTAACACTCACATGTTGAAAATTATCGTAGTTAGTGTGTATGAATTGAACTGCAGCATCAACTTGAGCATCAAAATCATAATTAGGTTCCCGCGTACGTGTAAAAACACGATTTGTGGGACTGTAATTGCCTGCAGCTACTCTATCTCTTGTTTCGAGGTACCAGAGTATTTTGTGAGTTGTTTCCTCATCAAAATCCCATTTCGATGCAATTATCTTTACAGAAACACTATAGTCTTTTCTACAATTGTACAGAATACGCCTTAGCTCTTCCCCAGGAAAAAGAGGGATTTCCTCTCTGGTTGGCGGATTAGGTCGATTACAATTACACACTCCTAGGGAGATCATACATCCACACCTATCACAAAACATCATTATCCCAAAATCTCTTTAAAATTACGATAAATTTCGAGTTTATTCATTTCATCCTATATTTTGATAGTTTTTAGCTTATCTTGTATTAAATTTGGGAGTTCTTCCCATACTTCAAATAAAATGGCTTTGCCAAGTGGTGTAATACGATAATCATCATTTATATCAATTTTTATTAAATCCTCATCTTTTAGTTTTGTAAGTGTACTCTTATGGGAATAAAACATTTCTTCGATTATCTTGGAGTTTCTATAGCCCTTATGTAATTCTAAATAGCCTGCTAATATTGAAAAAACCCCCATGGTTACAGCATCAATATCGGGAGCCTTTTTTGAAATGATTGCAACATAGTATGGTTCTTTTTCATATCTGACCTTAACAATTTCCAAACCTACTGCTTTAAATCTATCAAGTAAAGTCTCTTCATATTTTTGAAGATTTTTGCCCCCTCCTAATTTCTTAATTAACTCCTCTTGGCTAATGTAATTCTTTTTTAGTAATTCTAAAGTAATATTTGTTATTATTTCTTCTGAAGACAAGTATACGATCTCCTGTGTTATATTTAATTTTACATCTCTTTAAATTTCAATATTGTCTAAATTTAAAACTTCTTTCCGCTTCTCTTCCCTCTTAGAGGCATAATAATCTTTTAAGTAGTTCCAATCTTTGTAGTTGAGACCAACAATAATTGAGGCATTGTTTGTGATTGTATCTGGGTCCTCCTTGGTTTGTTTTACTCTAAAAATGTATCTATTGTCTATATTATTGTCTTTAGAGTCAGATGTTTTTATCAATTCGATTCTATTTTGAGAAATGAGAAAGCTTAAACACTCAAGTCTCAATAAACTCTCTGAATAAGATTTAGCTATAATAAATTCGGGAATTTTATATTCTTTAGAAATATCAAAAGATCCAAATAACTCCTCAACCTTGAAAGCTAATTTCGGGTCTTTTCTTGACAAAATCGGTTTTAAGTCGTCTACAATTTCTAATTCTGGTTTGTAATCCCACTTTACATCTGAAAAATAGCTGTTAATAATTTCTCCTAGTTCCACCAGATCTAGATTGAAGTTTTCTTTTGGATTAGAACCAGAAGGAGCATTGAACTGAAATTTACGATTGATTTCAAAAGCAAAATTTTCTAAGAGTTCTGAATTTTCGAGAAGGTTTTTGATTTTCCAGTGAGGAATTTCTAATCCCTTTGATCGTTCAGATAGGATTTCGTCCTGCCTTTCCCGTACAAGATTAAGGACTCTGATAGCGTTAACCCCTGTTGATATATCTGACATCTCAGGGGAATATTCCCGAGTATCTGTTAGCTCTTCAACTAATTCTCCAATATCTAAATTTTCAGGATCAGAAAGCCCTTTTAAGGCGTCATATGATTTCAAAATAATTTCCTGTCTTTTAATTCGTGCTCGCCTGATTTTTTCATATTCCAATTTGATCACGTTTTTCTTATAGTTTTTCGAATGAAATAATAAAATCAAGTCCTCTTTGTGTAAGAGAAAGTAACAAGTCTTGTGTTTTATCTGGTTTCCTTATTTCAATTAATTTTAAAGATCGGGCAGTCTTTAATATCCTATGAACTTTTGGACGCATTACCAAGTATTCACTAACTAACGTATTAAGGGTTGATGCACCATGCCCTGATTTGCTTTTTTCTATTTCATGTAACATGAAATATAGCAAAATAAAATCGTAATTCATGAATTGGATTAAGAGTGCTGAGATTTTAGGAAAATTTTCATGAGTACTTTTTTGATTGATTAATTCGATTTGGGATATCAGCTTAGTACAATCTTTGCCTAATGGACTTACCTCAAATATTTCGCGTTTTAACTGTCTCCCTTTGAAAATCAAACTGTTCTTTCTAATAAAGCTTTTAATATGATTATTGATCGTTTTATCGTTAAGATCAGTTATTTTTCGAATATCATTTTTCGTAAATTGATCTAATCCAATCATCCCTTTCATAAAAAGAAATTGAGAAAAATTATACAATTTGACCTTCCTAATTTCCAATATATCTGAATTTTGGATAAAAGTTTGACCACGATCAGTTACGTTACAAAGAGATATTTTATAAACTCTCTCAGATCTAGAGAGGAAACCAAATGAAGATAGCTTTGAAACTCTTACTTTAAGTCTATTGAATGAAATTCGAAGATCCTGTGAAATTGTTAATAACTTTGTGTAATCAGCACTCGGTGATTTGTGTAAAATTTCCAAGATTTTTACACTAAGTGGATCCAATGATCTGTAAAAATTATAAGATTGAACCATTGATTTTGAGATATTCACTGGATGTCAAGCTCACTATATTTCCTGAATCTTTGATGAAATATTCGTTTTGAAGATAGAATAAAAGTTCACATCGTGAGTAACAAGATCAGGATCAACATCTGGTAATATAACAAAAAATTGTTGTTCAATTGGGAAAGCTTGAAATTCTTCACGTAGACCAACTGCTATTGAAACTAATTTAGGTATAATATCAACCAGACCCGCCTTAACTGTTGTATCAAGTCCTTTATCGAATTCGTCTATCGCTGTAATAGGACTAGAGGATTGTGACTGAAGTGAAATGATCAATGCTACTAAAGCAGCTTGCTGTTGTCCAGAGCTATGGTGTTGGATTTCTCGCTCTTCTTCATTTCCAAATTTGGTCCAGAAGAAAGCTTGAGCCAATTTTGGGTTGTCTCGATTTGCGATTTCGATTCTACCAGAGGCACCGATAGCCTGTAAAATTTCATCAAAACTACTTTCTACTTTTTTTATGCTTTCATCAAAGGCATTTTCCCATTTTCCACGCCAGTTCGTAAGTTCAATAAGCAGTTTCTCATATTCTTTTAAGCTTTTACCAATATCATCTCTTAAGCTGCTTATAAACTCTTTGTGCTGAAGAAATTTCTCTTCATCTGCAGAAGAAATACCACTTGCACGTTTTTTATTTATATTCCTAGTTAACTCAGAAATCCTTCCTTTTAGTTCTGCTTCTGGTCTTATGGTAGATGGTTTTTTTATCTTTTTTCTACCGATTTCCTTTTCTTCTTCTTTTAATTTGTCTTTTTCTTCCAATATTCTCTGTTTAAGGTTGTCTAAATCGGCTTTCACATTTTTCAAAGTCTGGGTATACCTATTCAGATGTGATTCATTACGTGTGAGATGTTTTTCCATATCTCGTTGGATTTTTAATTTATTATTAGATTCTATTTCATATTTTCTTAATTCAGTATTTATAGGTTCTATTTCCTTATTTGAATTCGTAATTTGTTGTTCATTTTCAGTGATTTCTGATCTCCAATCGGAAATTTGGTTTTTTCGGCTTTCTATGAAGCTGATGATTGAATCCTTTTTGCGATCTAACACTTTCAATTGAAGAGAGGGATCTTCCTCGCGTATTGATTCTTCAGTTTTACTAAGTTGGTTTCTTAAATCAGGTAGTCTTTCATCACGAAGTTTTTTGTTTTCCTCAACTATTTTCCTAATTTCAGGTTGGTTACGAATATTGTCCTTATTCGTTTTTAAAGCCTTTAGATTTTGCTCAAGTTCATAAATCTCTTTCTTGAGTGTAATGATTTGTGGATGTTCATCAATTTTTACTGCTAGATCAAGTGGTGTGCCAATTGGAGTGCCTTTATATCTTCTGATTGGAGAAGCACTCTCGGATCTTAGGGTACGTTGACCTGTACGATATTGTATCAATGATTTCGACAGTAAGATACGACCCCTTGCTTCCATTAATCCATCTATATTAAGATCTTCATGATCATGAATTAAGAGAGTTTTTCCAGCATTGTCACTCAAAAATGCTTTCACCACTCTGGGTCCATCAATTACATCTAGGATTGAATTGTAAATGACTTCATTAACTGGAACATTGATCGCCTGTCCCTTTCCTTTTTCAACAAAACCTAAAGGTATATTAGAGAATGATGGATTACTCTTACGAATCTTGATTAATTCTTTGTACGCCTGTTTACTATCAGTAACGAAATACGAATTGTATCTACCTAATCCTGTTTCAATGGCTGCACGCCAATCCTCATGTTTTGGCTCTATTTTACAGAAAGCTGACACTGGTCCATAGATTTCCTCAGATAAACCATTTGAGCTGATTAATTGGAAAAAATCTCTAATAGAATTATCATATAACTGAGTTTGTTGCCCTTTCTGAAATAATTCTTTTCGAATTTCTGACTTTTCAATGTTTTTTTCTTTTATATTGGTCTTTATTTGTTCCTCACTTCGGATTATTTCCTCAAGTATTAAATCAGCTTTTTTCTGAACTTCTTGATCATTATCGTTAATTTTTTTGATGGTTTTTTTTATTTCGTCCTCTAATTCGTTCTTCATTGTAATTGTTTCTCTGGAAATCCCTTTAGTTTTCCCTTCTAGAAGCTTTATTTCCTTTTCTAAGTTAGATTTCTCTAATTTCTTCTTTGCAATGGTTTCTTCCGAATTCCTAATTTTACTCCTAATAGTGTTGATATCATCTCTTTTTTGAGTAATTACCGCTTTAGTTCCAGCTATTTCTCCCTTTAGGTTATCTAATTTCGTTTTTGATTTATCATAATCTTTATTAATTATATCAATTTCTTTTTTCTGTTCTTTAATTTTCTTTTGTTCATTAGTAATATTTACCATGGTTTCAGACATTTCAGCTTCAAAATTGCTTGTTTCTTTATCCATTTGTTCAATTTTATTCCTTCGACGTTTAATAGGAACCCATAAAAGTTCATTTTCATATTCCGTTCGGTTCTTCTCATTCTCCTCCATTTCACGAAATTGCTTGAATTTTTCTTCTAAAGCCTTCGAAGTCTCTTTTGCTATTTTCAAATTGCTTTCTAACTCAGTTTTTTTGTTTTGATTGTGATCTAACCTTTGTCTTACCTCTTCATAATCTACTTGAATTCTATTGAGTCCCAATTTTGTGGATAATATTTCAAATCGTTTGTGAGGATTTTCTTTCATTATATTGCTATAATCTTCTCCTGTGATGAAGTTTAATTCATCAGCAGGAGTCAAACCAATTTGGAGATATACCTCTTGAAGAGCCTGACGTTTTGTTGAATCTAATCTTACCCATCCTGATTCTTTTTTTATTGAAAAAAATGATCCTCCCTTTTTTGCGATAGTTCGACGTATTTCTACAACCTCCTTACTTAAGAATAATTGATTAAATTCAGGATTATTAGATTTAAGGTAATATCCTCCGTTAATTTCAGGATTTGATAAAAGGATCTCAATCTTAGCTTTATCAGCACCTCGCATGATATAATTTTCAATTTTATCCATTCTAACGCTTCTAGCGTGTAGTCCGAATGCTAATCGAATGGCATCTAATAGTAAGCTCTTACCAACCCCATTTGGACCAGTGATAATTGTAACTCCACCATGGAAATGTATTTCTTGAGCTTTAAAGGTACCAAAATTAGACAACCTAATCGTTTTTAATAAGATAGATTTATTAGAACTCATAACAACAATTCCTTTTCATTATTTTTCTCTTATTTTGGATTGTTGAACCTCATCGTAGGAAGATAATTTATCAGTATTTTCCTCAACCCCCATTGCTCTTTGCTGGTTTCGAACATGACTCTCTGTACCACCAGCATATTTAAGAGCTTTTGTCAAGATTTCATCAGTTATTCCTACTTCACGATCTCTAAAAGCTTCAAAGTAAGCCATTTGAAGAGCACGTTCTATATCAGCGAGAGTATATCCTTCTGTGCTACGTTCCATAGAAATAGTACTAATGTCACACACCGGTAGATGTGCTCTTCCCTTGGCATTGTATATTTCCTGCAATTTTTTTGCCAGGTATCTTCTTTTATCATCATTGCTAGGATAGCTGAAAGAAATATGAGTAGTGAAACGACGCCAAACTGCACTATCTAACAATAATTCGTGGTTCGTAGCCCCGATAATAGCTATAGGAGCGCCTGATCTAGATACTTCGTCGATACGTTGTAGGAAAGCAGTAACCGCTCTCTTTATTTCTCCCACTTCATGAATACTTGAACGCTCGGAGACTATTGCGTCAATTTCATCGAAAAAAACTACTAATGGTCTGGAATCTTGTGTGAATTTGCGTGCACCATCAAGTACAGTATATATGTTATGAAGAGTATTTCCTAAATATTGAGAAACTAGTGTATCGCTATACACCAAGAATACAGGCAATCCTAACTCCTTAGCGGTAGCCATTGTTAACATGGTTTTTCCTGTTCCAGGAGGGCCATAAAGTAATGCAGTTACGGTTAAATTAAGAGGTAATTCGATGATTTCATGACGTAATTGCTCTTCTTTACTCTGAACCATTACTTTTTTAAAGAAATTTAGGAAGCTAGAAAGTTGGTTCTTTTCTTCTTCATAACCTATCCAATCCCCTAAATCATAACTAATCTCATCGGGATCAAATAATGAACCAAATTTGAGGAACTCCTCTGAACCCATTTTATTTAGCAAATGACAACCACACCATTAATAAACAAGGATTTACACATCATTTTAGCTTCTTAGATTCTTTTTTATTATCTTTTTTCAAGAGATTTTCATATGTTTTTTAATGAGAATGGTTTGAACCTAAAATTGGGATCCTTTAATTTTCTCTCTATGAAATTCAAAACACTTGAGGAAGTATTGATTGAAGATATGATTAGTAAATTAAAAACATCTTTGCTCAATTCAATACTGGTACTTGATAAATCAACTTAATCTCCTTATTGATCAACAACTTATTAGTAATTCAAATTACTGATTTTTTCCCTCAACTTTAATCCAAACTTAGCATCAATATTCCTATTATTCTCAGCTTCTTTAATATTCGTGATCAAATAAGATTTAACATCTTCAATCAGGTCAGGGACATTAACTACTTTGTTTTGAGCTCCACTTAAGTAGTTCTTGTAATTTCGTCTAAGAAATTCAAGGAAGGACTTTTGATTAGGATTTTGAACTAGGGGATATAAAATATTAACAAAGAAAACATCTATCCTTTCTATCACATTCTCATCTGTTAGATCAATTTCTGGTCTTTTATTAATAAACTGCTCCACTAATGATTTGAGTTCGATTAACTTAGATGTGGCAGCATCAAAAACCTGATCATTCATTACTAATTTTCCACAACTTATTAAAATTGCATTTTTAAGACCAAATTGAGCTAAAGCTATTGATTTTGCAAATCTACATATAAACATCCGTGAAAAGAATTTTTCTTCAAAAAGATTTTCGAATAAATTATTTTCTGACAAATTCGAATACCATTGCAATAATAGTATCAGCCATGCAAGAATAATAGCAAACCAAGACATTAATTCTTCTGTAAACCGTCTTTTTACCAATACCTGGGAAAGATATACTTGGTAGAGAGTTTGATCAGAAAAATTAAAATGAGCTCTCGGGTGTCCACTCGTTAATCTATTAATAGAAACTAAATTATGGATTTGAAAGTTTTTCCAAAACACCATATCTGGTAAAATCTTCCCATTCCTAAATTCAAATCCTATCTCTTCTATTATTTCTTGGAATTTTTCCCTTTGTAAAGACCCTAATTGTTTTTTATAACTAAATATTTCATTTTGTTTTATATGTGGTACTTCTAATCCGCTGACCAATTCAAAGCTATTTGTACTTACAAATAACTGTAGGAAATTATCTACAAGCAATGATTGAGTTGGATCAATTCCACTTGGGTTATCACTTAGTCTTCCATTGAATCCTGATGGTATTTTCGAGAATAATGACTGGATTTCCCAAAATTCTTCAATTTTCGGATTAAACAGAATAGATAATATTTCATCCTTGTTCGCAGTATGTATAGGAAGGAAGTATTCATAAAACATTTTAAGGCTGCTTTTTAACTCATTAGGATTTTCTATGGAAGTTTTAAGTATTTTAAGAAGTTCTGAGATTTTAACAAGATCAGTCATTACCCTATTTTTCGATATAGATCCATCAGCGGGAATATATTTCAAAAATAGTTGCATAAATCTGAAATAGGTAGATACATCTTTCTGTTTGCTTTCTTGTTTTGTAATTCTTTCTGAAACCTTCTTTAAGGGAGTTTGTTTAATTTCTATTGTTAAATGACTAATAGCCATATCGATATCTTCTAAAATAGTAGTGGAATCTTTCCAAATACGTGTTTTAATTTCATGTTCTTCTTTTTTCTTTCGAATTTCTCTCAATCTTTTCTGATGCATCGATCATTCCCCTCCCAGTCCTGGTTTTATTCGAATACTTGATAATGCTGCTCTAATAGAATTATTTCTAATCAAAAAATCTCCTCCCCTAACTCTTATCAACTTTGATGGAATCCTTTTGCGACGATCTTTACTACTTGATCCATATAGGGACTGTAGCCAGTTATCTCTACCTATCATGTATGCTAAAAATCTTTCTAACGAATAAATTACGTCTGAAAAATCCATTGCTTGTATTTTTATATTTTTTGAGATTTCTGGTTCATCTAAATCAGAAATGGTATTTCCTTCGACGATTCCAAATATAAGACTCCATGATAAAAATTCCAATAAATGATTCCTAATTTCATGTGTTAGCTGGTTACGATTGACCGATAAATATGCCATATATATTAACATTAAGAGTCCTACAGTTAAATCCCCAAATGGAGAAAGAATAGGTTCGATTATAGGATTCATTCTATAGTGATTTGCCTTATAAGTCCTCCCTCGAAGGTTATCATGTTCTTCATGTTGAGATGCAACGAACCCAACCATTTCATGAATTTCTCTAAATTTTTCAGTCATCCTACGATTATATCCAAATATTGCTCTTTCACGCACGTTTTCGACTTTATTCACACGTCTATTTTTATTATTGAAAACTTTAACAACTTGTTCAAGAATTTCTATATCATCCCGTGAGAGTATCTTATCCTCTTCTGAACTTGGGAGAGTATCTAGGCCAAGAAATTCCTCATAGTAACTCAAATTTAGGATAACAAAAGATTTATTTTTTTCCAGTAGTATTTTAAAAATTCTTATAAAATAATTTTCAGTAGATTCGTTAGATTGGCGTACAATCAAAGGAAACATCGTCATTAAGATATATTCATTTAAAAAATTGAAGAATCTCTCACCAATATCATCTAAGTACCCGTTTGCATCAGAAGAGAAAATTGATTCAATGTTTTCAATCATGCCGTTTTTTAAGGTTTCATCATCTTCCCATGCATCAATTTTCTCGATTAATTTAGCTACATTTTCCTCAAAATTCTTTATCTCATTTTTCCAAAAGAGTTGTGAATCTTCATCTGTAAAAAATTTAGGATAAATAGGTTCTAGCAAGATAAATTACTCTCCATAAATTTCCAAATCCTTACTGTATTATTTAAGGATCATTGAAATGAAATTTGCGTTAATATCATCAATGTTTCTGGTTTGATAAGAATTTAACGCTGATAATATAAGATTTGTTCTGATTTTATCAAGTTTTTCTCGTGTTACCAATAGTTGATTATATGAATCTTGGTTTAATAATAAATCTTGTAGGTAGCCATAACTTACACCTTTCTTGCTCTTAGAAAATATTAAATCTGTCATAGATGAACTTAATAATTCTCCTGCAAAAAGAGCTCCATACATCTGGCTAATGCAGGCTAGCCATTTTTCTGTTTCTATAGTAAATGTATCATCAGGGGATTTAATAGGAATTTTATCTATGAATCTAGTAAAAATCGAGGGAACTTGATTAGAAGATGCTTTTACTCCAATTAGGTAATCTTTCATTGGTCTACCTCCTGGCAAATGCTTGAATGCAAGAATGTCGATTTTTTCTGGAGTGATATTATTGTGTGTGACATTTTTAGGGAGGATCAATATATTCTTGATGAGATTAAATACAGCATCTTTTATACTTCGATTAACAAGTTGAGGAGAGATTTGCTTGAGTCGTCCACGTATTTCAATCAAATCTTCTTCTACATAACTTTTAGTTTGATTGTACCAAATTAAATATTCAATGATGAAATCAAAATTATCTATTCCTTCTAAAACCTCAAATACCTCTTCATCCATACAATAAGAATATTCAGCAACTTTAATTTTTTCCAAGGATCCATCCGTTCCCCTTCTGAGTATTCTGTGAGTTGTTTGCATGTCATATTCGCACATGAAGCTCAATAAGCCATCTAATCTTTTTTTAAGAGTTTTAATATGAATAGGTTCTGATAAGCGAAATATCCAACTAATAAAAAACTGTATTGCTGAAATAGATAATTCTACTGTTCTTAATTCCCCTACAATTATTGACTTAAATCCCCTTTGAAGTTTAAATTTATTCTTATCTGTTAATGCTAATCTAAAATCGGTAGCTATCATTTGGTTAATTGCAACTGGTTCTTTATCATTTAAAATAAGCTTTTCTCCACAGTGAAACAACCCTGTTTTAACAAATAGCTCGATCGATCTATCAGTGATAGGTATATTAGAAGAAGAATATTTTTCAAAGGTACTTCTTAGCATTTCACCGGAGATTTCACTAATATTTTGTTTCTGAAGACTAGAATAAAGCTCAATTAAACTAAGATTATTTTGATCTCTGACAATTTGGTGTAATCTCCAAAAAGTGGCGATGATCATTACATCAGGATATCCACTTAGAATCTGATCAATAATCTGTCGATCAAGTTCAATATCTAATTTTTCATGATTCATCAAAATCCTATCATCCCTCAAAATCCTTTAAGAGTCGAAATAAGAGTTGATTAAGTTTGTTTTTTGAATAAAAATGCTTTCCTTTAAACTAACAAAGCAGCTAATATCATTGTTTAAATCAATTTTGTTGAATTATTCTGGCTGTACTCGCTAGAACAGGAGAGCACGAAATGGCTTCTTTTCGAAAAAGGGATAATATGTCGATCTTCCGACGAAAAATATTGTTGTGATTGAAGAGATTTTTTCTTTAATTAATTCATCCTTTAATTAATTCATGTGCAGATTGATCTTTCAAAAGATTGTACAATTCTGGTTTGAATGAAACAAATTTGATTTCTTTTTTCACTCCAGTACTTGAAAAGGGGCATTTCTGTGATACTCCTGTTTCCCATTGAATTTGCCAAAGGTCACTCTGAAGATAATAATAAGGTAAAAAGGCTTTGTTTTCTGCCTGATTATTACCTATATGTTCATAAAAATCATTAAATATCTGGGTTAGGGTTTCCGTATATGGGAATTTTGTTTTCTCTGATATTTCCTGCCTCAATTTCAGCGATCACTGATAACAAGAGGATTGGCTTGTAGGATTTTTGTTTAACCATTTTTTCAATAATGGTCAGCCACGGTAGTGACTGTTCTAAGAAACTCAAGGTTATTTTCCTTGTAATTATGTTAGGCTATACAATCCTAATGAAACACTAATATTGAAAATCGGAGATTTCGCTCAAATCTTAAGTTTTGTATTTATCAAGATTATAGGAGGGTTCAACTGAGTAGAATTGAGAATGTTCAGGTCTGATAAAGACAATTATTTGAGGTATTTTTTGAGATAAATTTTCAATTAGTGAAGATATAGGTTTATAGGTTTTTTTATCTTTATATACACTTGGTTCATCTATTATTAAGACTTGAGACTCATTTTGATCAAAGTATAAACTTAATCTTAGGATAAAATTGAGGACTTCTTTTTCTGAAGCTGAAATATGGTTTATTGAAATCAGATTGCTCCCTTTATGGACAGTTAGGTTTTCAGAGGTTGAATTTACTACTCTTAAGTCTGATTTTATTAGTTCTAGATATTTGTTTGCTTTTCTACGAATTGGTTCAAGTCTATCAATTTTAGATTCATCATCAAACGCAGAAAAAATGAAAATAAATTCAGAAATAAGTTGTTTTTTTCTTTTTAGAATTGAAATTTGATCATTAACTGCCTTAATTTGGCTTCTAAGAGTAGGATACTCTGCTTGTACTCCTCATGTATAAAGTCATTGGAACCTATTATTCTGTGTCAAATTCATCACAACTTCACGTATTATACGGTTCTTACTGGTACGTTGAAGATCATGATGACGAGGATTCTACCTACTGGATTCATGTCAATAAATCAACTGGGAATGAATGGGAACATATTGTTAACTCCAATTACTTTATCAACGGGATCAATCTCATTAAAGTGCGTATTTCTAATAATAATTCCCACTTCTTTGATACTATTCAGATTCAGGTGGTAGGACTACCACAGACTACCAGTCATCAATCTGAGCCTACAGCGACCACTGAACCTAGTAACGGAACTAATTCCACTTCACTCTCTACAATACCTCCCGAATTATTACCCATTATATTGGTCGTCAGTATAGTAGGTTCTATTATTCTCTTGAAGCTCAGGACAAGAATGAAAAAACAGAAAATACTTGAAGGGGTCACTAAAGACGATCACGATGTTAGTGATAAGATTTCAGACCTTAAGGGTACAATTGATAAGAAAAGTAGTGATCTAGAGCAACTACTAATAAAAGAGAAAGGAGAAGAATTTATTCCTGATGATAGTAAAAAATTCAGACCACGTCGGAGGAAGCGCTAAGACAATGTTCAATAAATCAGTATTATCCATACTAGTTATTATCTCCTTGTCTAGCGTGACTTCTTCATTAGCTGATGTTCCTTCATATACCGCTGACAAAGTCTGGATCATACTTCATTGGGTGGGTATTTCTTTGATTATTGATACTAGATCTTCAACTAG
>JAEOTI010000729.1 GCA_016839955.1 Candidatus Hodarchaeota archaeon
GATGATTATAACATTTCAATTTCGATTTTGAATCTAAAGGATCTTTTAAAGTATGCAGATGATTTACATTCTGGGCATTCAGAATATTTACCCCTAGGAAAACAAGGCCACACTTCTATACCGTGCGCGGTTTCATTACCACAAACATCACATTCTCCTTCAAATTCTGATCCTATATATTCTTGTTTTGATTGTTGTGCCAAATCTAATTACCTCCTCTAGTTAACATAACGTAGTCTTCTTGAATCATCAACGCTATTACAGGTTGGGCATTTATCATGTGGGGGTTTTGTCCAAACAATATCACAATTATCACAGTAATAATATTCTACTATTGCAATGCACCTCCAATAAATGAAAGAAACCAAAAATTTTGGATTTCTTAGGTTTATGTCAAAGATAAGTTTTTTTCTCTAATGTTTGATACACTTAAAAATCAATATGGTAAATTATGAGAGAATAAATTCATGAATATAAGATTGATGGAAAGACTTTTTTCCAAATAGTTTATATCAAGTAAGTACTTGATCAATTTCCGGTCGAGTCAATACATAGAGGGCAGCTACGCCATAAATGGTTCCAAACGGAATAATAATTAGATGAATTGCTGCTATAACCATTGTACCAAATCGGCCAGCCTTTTCATAATTCATTAGTTTTCGTCCATAAGTTATCCCCATTATCCCAACAATTATCGCCATTATAGCGAAAATGAATATGAAAATTCCAACGAAAACTGCTATAATAGTAGGATCTGTTCCTGAATAATCTGGATTACCAACCTTGGGATCTTCACTTGCTATCAATATGGGGACAAACACAGCTGCAACAAAGGAAAAAATTCCGACAATAATAGCAATAACCGCAAAAACTATCTCTACAATTGCAATTATTTGTACGTGACTTTTGAGTTCATCAATGTTTGATGTTGGTGTAGGTGGGCTCAATTGAATAGGTCTTGATGGTTCAATTGAAGGTCGTTCTTCCGTTGGTGGTTTAAGTACAAGCGAGTGACCACAACTGGAGCAAAACTGGTCTTCAGGGAAGATTACTGTTCCACAGTTTGGACAAAGGGTTTTTTCTGACATGATTGTTATCCCCTATTAATTATCTATTAAAACCTCTTATTTTTTACATTTCTTTAAAGGATAATTTTTGAGGAAATCAAAAATTTGCAGCCCAATCGATATAATCGGATTTTTTATGGTCTTTCTTCATTTCAAATGTTAGCAATGTTCCGTAGAGGGTTATTTTATACCTATTTATCGATTTATTTGCGATTTTTTCTTGGAATGAGTGTTACTGAGACTACTCTATTTGCAACTATCCCTATGATTTTGAATGTTTTTTTTCAAATGTTTGTCTGGGGAAACCTCTCGGATAAATATCAACTCAGACGGACCTTTATCGTTGTAGGGGAAGCTCTTGCAGGCCTTGGCACGATAGTTGTTTGGTTTGCTCATCGACTTGTGGATCAAGAAATTATAGCCGGATATATTATAATTCTTGGTTTATCTGTTATTGAAACTTTCTGGTCTATGTCTAATGTTGGTTGGAGCGCACTTATCTCAGATCTCTACCCTTATGAAGAACGAAATGCGGTTCAAGGTAAACTCGCAAGTATGGGTGGATTAGGACGCATTATTGGTGTTTGGATTGGGGGGTTACTTTATGATGGATTTCAGCTTGAATATGAAGGCTGGGGGTTTTATGAGGGAAGTCTTTTCTTTGTGGCAGCCGCAGCGATGTTGCTATCTACAATTCCTATGGCTTTAGTTCCCCAAGGAGGAGTAATCCAACCAAATAATAAAGAAAACACTTCAAACAAGTTTCAAGAAGATATCAACTCTGAAGAATTCTCAGTACATATTTTCATTGTCTTTCTGATCGCTATCGCCTTCATTAATTTTGGAAGGAATTCTATTGCTATTATTGTCCCTCAATTTTTGATGTTAGACTCTGGATTCGCCGTTTCAAGTGAAATGTTAAGCTATGTGATCAATACTCAATCATTTGCAATGATACTAATTGGTTTTACAGTAGGGTGGATAGCTTACCGTCTTGGAACTGGTAAAACAATTCTAGTTGGTTCAGGTATGGCTGTAATATCACTATTACTATATGCTGTATCTACAAACCTTATTTTAATCTTCTTTGCTAGTTTTTTACGAGGAATTTCTCAAGTCATAATTTTAGCATCTACTTATGCCTTTGCTTCAGGTTTAATCCCTGCTAGGAACCGTGCAAAATTATTTGGAGTGTTTAATGCTACTTTCTTTTTGAGTTGGGGTATTGCTGGAACATTGATCGCTGGACCTGTAATAGACTATCTAATACTGAATGGAATGACGGAAGATGTTGCTTATCGTGTAGCATTTTTAGCGGCGTCTTTGGTGACATTAACTGGAATAATTATCTTTACCCTCTTGTTAGTATATCTTCGTTCCCATCCGATCCCCCAAGAAGCTGAGGAAATCAACATACTTCAATATGATTAAGTTTCGTGATTTCCTAGAATATATTCTGAAAATATCCTCGGGTGATTAAATTAAAAATTAATTAAATATTAGATTAATGAAAGATATTGAGATAGTAGAAAACTCAATGAAATCTAAAAAGTTTAAACTTTCGAATAATTTAACCTAAAGAGAATATTGCAAGAATTGATTGCTAAAAAAAGAATCTGGGAGTTTGAAAATGGGAATATTACGGATTTTTAGTAGTACAGGTCTGTTATTACTAATTATTATTATGATTAGTCCCTTTGCCGGTCAAACGGAAAACCAAGTCGAATGGGGAGTTAATAGAGGTGATCAGTTCATTTGGAAAGTGTCAAGTATTGGGACTAAGTACTTTTCCTTTTATCTAGGTGTTTCAATTTCAGTTAATTCAATAATTAACATGACGATTCTTTCAGACTTACCAAAAGATCTCCAAACTCTTGAGAGCTTGTATTACAACACGATTGATGGTTCTTATGTAAGATTTACAATTGATGAAACAATCCCCCCTAACCTTTATTATGACTCTTTTACTGGCAGATTTTTCCTGATACCAATTCAAATTACAAATGGAACAACCACATTCAAAATAAAACAACTTATAGAAGTTTATTTCACTGAACTGGTTTTTTATGTTCAGGAAGCTGAGCTGGGAGATATTGATTATAATATCACCGAAACTAGTGATACCGTTGAATTAGAATATGATTTTATAGCTTCTGAAGAAAGTCGCGCAAATGTCACTCGATTTTACACTTGGGAGAAGGCCACTGGAGTTTTGTTACGATTGAAAGAGATGTATACTACTCATTTGGATGAAGTATTACTCATGTTTTCTCGAGAAAATCAAAACAATCAAAATGGTCATGATTCAGTAGAGTTATCCCTTTGGCCAGGTCTTTTAGCCTTTGGAGCCCTCAGTATTGGAATTATCTATCGACGTAAAATAAATAGGTTAGATCAATTATAATTATTTTTTGAATGTTCTTCTTACAATTTTCCTGAAGATTTAGGAGAATTTATTATTTATTATTTTATACTGAATATAATCCACGTGTTGAAAGATATGATGTGTTGATGTTTTATGTTATCTAAGGAAACAGAATTTTACTTAAATAACGTCAAAATCCCGCTGCGTCTCTCGTGTGTTACTGAATCCGGATGGCCAGTTGTCCTATCATTGTGGTATGTCTATCAAGATGAAAAATTCTACTGTGCAACAGTAGAAACTGCTAGGGTAGTAGAATATCTCCGTAACGAACCCCGTTGTGCTTTTGAAATTGCAGGTGATGAACTTCCCTACTGTGGTGTTCGAGGTCAAGCCCATGCAACTATTATTAAGACACAGGGAACTGAAATACTAAAACAACTACTAGAACGTTATCTAGGAGGTACAGAATCGTCATTAGCCAAAAAACTGTTAAACGATAGTCGACCAGAGGTAGCAATTGAGATAAATCCATTAAATTTCACAATATGGGATTTCTCTGAACGAATGAAAGATATTGAATCTCCAAAACGAATAAATCCTTGCCCCTCATCTTAAACATTATATTTTTGACCAATTTCATGAATTCTGTTCACTATTTCATCTGTTATTCTCTTGGATGTATCTGGGGAGTTTGGTAATGAATAGTACTTTGATAAATCAATTTTGGATCCAAAATAAACCAGTAAAGGTTGTTTGATATTCAGTTTTGGAAAACCTTTAACAGGTAACAATTTATTTGTCCCTTTGACAAAAACCGGAATTATTTTCACATTAGGGCCTGCTAATTTTGCTATCCAACCTACACCTATTTTTGCGTTCTCGAATCTACCAGATCTTGATCTTTCTCCCTCAGGATATATTCCAACTGTACCCCCATCTTTAAGTATTGTCAATGCAATCTGAATAAATCTTTCTCGCTCTCCCTTTCCACGACCGACCGGAAACGCAAGTTCGTATTTTGTCCATCGAAAATATATTTGTTCCATAAAATCTTTTGCTCCAGAGAATCGAATTGCCCTTTTTACTGGAAAAGCAGCAACTGCTGTAATGACTGAATCAATATGGGATAGGTGGTTTGAAACAAAAACAGTTCCTACGTCCTCAGGAGGTATATTTTCCTTTCCACGAATAATTACTGGAAAAGGGGTGAAAATTAAGCGTGCAAGGTTTAAAAGGAAGTAATGAATCAACCTACGTCGAAATCCAAGCCGTGGATAATCATTAGATGAAATAGAATTTTCCACTCCATTTAATGGCAATTTCTTTCCACTATAGTCTAATCTATTAATTAACTTTGAGAAGTTTACAAAGATTTTAATTTTTCTAAGATAACTATATTTCTTTCTTGAAACATCTTAAGGTTGGGGAAACGTTGATTGATGAGGTTTTTGTACTAAATGAAGGTGGAATTCCCATTTTTTATTACAATCGTCATGAAAAAAGAAGTACGGATGATAGATATATTTCCATTTCTTCGCTTTTGTCAGCAATGAGTAGTTTTGCAAACGATTTGGCTGCAGACAATATAAAATTTTTAGTGATGCAGAATCGAAGTTTTGCTTTATCAAAAACTCTAAAAGACTATCTAGTTGTATTTGGTGAATTTGGTCCTGCTGAATCTGCTGATCTTGCAGGTACAGAAGTAAAATTACTCAAATCATCAGAAGTAATAAGTAGTTATTTACAAACAAACTTTCCAGAAGGTACAATTGGTCTCACTTCGAATCAAATGAATCAAATTACTCAAGACATGACTAAGGATCTTAAGAAAGAAGGTGTAATAGACGATCAATTTAGTGTAGAAGATGACTATTCTTCCAGACAAATGGGCCTTCTTGGAGAATATATTTCAAAAACAGTTGGATATACTCCAGGTGTTTGCAATATTGGGGAAAAAGAACGATTAATTCGATTAATTTCTGGGTTTGCATTTTTGTTTTTAGGGGTTCTTCTATTACTCGGGCTCGTTTTCCTAGAAAATAACTATGATTTTCCGCGAGAAGCAAGATTCCTTGTTGCAATTCCATTCTTTTTTGGTTTTCAGGGATTTTACCAATATTTCTTCCGCTTTTGTGTTACAAACGCTCTAAGACGAAAATACGTAATGAGATAGGAAGGAGATTAAGATGTCAGAAAAAAAATTATTAATTGATTTGGACTCAGTTCCTACAATTTCTGCTGAAGGATTCGTTGATCCTGAACAACATAAAAAAGACTTTCGTAAAGCGATGAAAATTACATCTCTTTCAGTTATATCCACAATAATCTTGACAATCATTTCGTACCTAATTGTATTTAACTAAGTAATATTATCCATTGTGAGCGAAGGTTATGATTACCAACCTTATAGCTGAAGCAGCACTTTTTAGTGCTGTTTTTTTATTTATCTACATGAATTTATGGTTCATATTGGCCCTAATACTAAAAGATAATAGTATTATCGATTATGTTTGGGGGACTGGGTTTATTCTCGTTGCAGCCGTCTCATTACTAGTTGGAAATGCTGAATATGGTTTAGATATTCGTAAAATCATTATAACTAGCATAGTAACTCTCTGGGGATTTCGGCTAGCATTTCATATCTACCTAAGAAATCGTGGTAAAGGAGAAGATTGGCGGTACAAGAAATGGCGAGACGAATGGGGAAAGTGGTTTTTACCCCGGACTTATCTACAAATATTCATGTTACAAGGAATTCTATTATTTATTATCAGTACCCCAATAATAATCGTCAATAGCACTCCAGAATCAGAATTGTTTATCTTAGGTCTCGTTGGGACACTTATTTGGTTAGTAGGATTTTATTTCGAAACTGTTGGAGATTGGCAATTATCTCGATTTAAGAAAAACCCTGCTAATAGCGATAAAATAATGACTACAGGATTATGGAAATATACACGTCATCCGAATTATTTTGGTGAAGTAACAATGTGGTGGGGAATATATTATCTCGCAATCACTGTTAAAGTTCCCTTAGGATTGTTTTCAATAGTTAGTCCTTTACTAATAAGTTTCTTAATCCTTAAAGTCTCAGGAGTGACCATGTTAGAAAGTAAATTTGAAGGTAATCCTGAATTTGAAGCTTATAAACTCCGTACAAATGCTTTCATTCCTTGGTTTCCCAAAAAAGTCTAACATTTTCCTACTTGTACCTGGTGAAATGATCACTTCTTCTGATTCGTTAAGTGCGCGAATTAATCCTGAATTATCTTCTATTCTCAAATCTCGCCTAAAAACAAATAGAGAATTATGATTAAATTTCATATCAAATTTCTTGCCTTTCATTCTTATTATTGGTATAATTGGTTTAAAGGATATCTTGTTTAAAACAAACTAACCTAGGGCTTTTTCTAATTCTTCCTGTCTCAAGAATTTGCGATCTACCTTACCAATACTTGTTACTGGTAGATCATCGCGAAACTCAATTTTCTTAGGGATTTTATATTTCGCGATCCTTCCTTTTAGAGTATTAATAATGCTGTCTTTTGTTACATTCTCTCCTTCTTTTAAAACTACTATAAGTTTCACAGACTCTCCTTGATATTCATCAGGTGTTGGGATCACAATTGCTTCTTGAATTTGAGAAATATTGTTTAATATGTACTCCTCAACCTCAGAAGGAAAAACCTTGTAACCACTTACATTAATCATGTCTTTCACTCGATCAACGATAAAAAAGTAACCATCTTCGTCTATACGTCCAATATCGCCAGTATGAATGTAACCTTCTTCATTAATTGTAAAAGCAGTCTCTTCAGGCTGATTATAATACCCTTTCATGACTTGAGGACCTTTTACAAGAATTTCACCAACTTCACCAGGAGGTACTTCCATTTTATTTTCTATATCGACTATTATCATGTCTGTGTCCACAATAGGAATACCTATACTTCCAAATTTCCTCCCATCAAATTGGATAGGATTAGCTGACGCCATTGGGCTTAATTCTGTCATTCCAAAAGCTTCAACCATTATAGCATTACCACCAACAGCTTTCTCAAACGAGTTTGCTAGATCTGCAGTTAAAGGAGATCCTCCAGAAAAGACAACATCAAGAGAAGAGAGATCGAATTTCGAGAATATATGTTGTTTCAATAGAGCTCGGAATAATGTAGGGACTCCATGAAAGTAATTGACCTTATGTTTCTGTATTGTGTCAAGAAGAAACTTAAAATCTCTTGGATTTGGTACGAGATATACCGTACTATCAAACTGAGCTGTAGCAAGCATGACAGTTGTCAAGCCAATAATATGGAAAAAAGGAACAGCACCTAGAAATCGTTTATTTAGACCTTCAGGGTGATATTGGATTGCCCATTCTCTAGCTTGAAGCATATTACTAACTATGTTCATATGAGTGAGCATAGCACCTTTTGGTCTACCTGTCGTTCCTCCTGTATATGCTAACACAGCAACATCTTTAGGAGAACATTCCACTCGTGTGAAATTACCTTCCGTTTCATCAATTAGTTTAAAGAACTTTAGAGCACCAGGAACTTTCGGAGATGCTGGAATTTTTCGCAAAATACGAGCAAGAGCTCGTTTGATAGGAGACAATAGTTCTCCAATTGATGTTAAAATAATGTGCTCTAAATCAGTGCAATCAGGACATACTTCCTCTAATGTGGGGTAAAGAAAATCTAAAGAAACAACTGTTTTAATATTTGAATCCTTTAACATATGTCGTAGATCCTCTGAGCCATAGATTGGTGAGATTGGTACAACTATCGCTCCAGCTTTGAGAATCCCAAAGAAACTGATTATAAATTGTGGAATATTTGGCATAAAAAGACCAACTCGGTCCCCTTTGTAAATACCAAGTTGTTTTAAAGCTGCTGCGAATTTGGTTGAATATAAATTTACTTCTTTATAACTAAATTCAATTCCACGAAGCGACATGAAGGATAAATCTTTATTTTTTTCAGCAATGTTATTGAAATGATCATGTAGTGTTATTGACGGATAATCAATAACTTTTCTTACGCCTTTTGGCCAAGATTTATACCAAATCCTCTCCTCAGACATAAAAACCCTCCAAAGATTATTGTTGTTTCAGTTTCTATGTGCTTAAAGGAAATAGAATGAATTCTTTATGATTCTATTTTAACAACCAAAAATTAAAGAAAGAAAATCATTAGATAAATTCTGAAAAACGAAGCTTGAAATTCCAATAAGAGGTTCTGATCTATGGATTAGTCTCTAAACTATCTAATCATTATTAAACCTAGTGGTGTTCCGCTTCATGCCTAAAGTTTCGAGTTTCAAACAAATACAATTTATTAAACGTTTAAAAACTGTTGAATTAGAGATTTTTGAACACTTCACTGAGGACTGAATAGATCTAGGCCTTTCAGGAAACAGAAAGATAATATTTTCTCATTAGAAGGCAAAACACATCAATTTCTTTGTATAATCCCCAATTAGTTGGTACAAGATTCTTCTTGAGCAAGAAGAAGAGCACACAACACTTCTCCTTGGCGTATTGCAGCTTTTGTTAATTGCTTCATTCTTTTTATTTCTTCTAATGGTGTGTTTGGATCCCAAGGAATTTGAGTTAGTTGATTTTTTAATTTTGTAAAACTAATGAGGATCTCTGCTTCTCCTGTTGTTATTCCCCATAATTCTGAAAATTGATTTACAGTGAGACCCGCTGAAACCCGACTAATCCCGAAAGCTTCTCGATTTAAATGTTCAAATCCATTAAAAGCTTTCATCACAATATTTTCAAAAGCCATAGCATCTTCTGGAACCCAATCTGAATCATCGAGAAACTCAGAATAATTCTCTTCAAGTGTTGCATATAATTCAGCTATCTCTTCAATTTTAGCAATAGAAATAGAGCGTTCTATCCTTTGTTGAGACATTTCTTGAACTAATAAACTATCTCCAACCTCTCGTAATTGGGCTTCTTGTTTTTCATCGAGCCTTTTTTCTGTTCGAATTTGTTCAGGTAAAGCTTCAGATAGTTCTTCAGCGAGGAAAATCGCCGATTGATCTATTAATTCTCTCTGAAATTGTCGTTGATAAAATTGAAGAATTAAATCCCGATTTGCTTCATATATGGGTGATCCTTCAGGATGGCTTTGTAACAATGCTTCCATGGATTGAATGTAGCATTTTGTTTCACGCCAATCTTCTCTTACTTCTCGATATGGTACAGGAAGGTTGGTGAAAATCCGTCTAGTTAATTGAATTTGTTTCTGAAAGAGATATAAACTAAAAAAAACGATCCATATGAAGAGTAAAGTCGAAATTAAGAAAATAAGATTAGAACTGTCAATTGTATCCCTCGTAAATATTTCTAAATCGATAGTATAGTGAGCCAGGTAATTAATAAGGAAAAAATTACCTAAACCATAAATTAAAAACAAAAATGCAAGAAGAAAATCGGTTTCTCTTCTTCCAAGAGCTTCTAAGTCATAATGACTTCTCCTATCCCAAAAATCTGTGAGATAACTTCCTCGAGCTTTCTTTTCAAGGTCTTCTATGTAATTACTAATTAAAAGAGAGCTTAATTTGGTTTTTTCACTAGTTTTTTCTTCAAAAAAGCTTTTTCGTTCTTTTCGATAATGTCTTCCACAAAAAGCCCCAATCCAAATCATACGTCCTGCGAACCTCTCAAGAACTAAGGAAATTCCAACAGCGATAGCAGCAAGAACTAAAATGGGGTTAAAATCAGATGGAATTTCTTTATGTAAAATCAATTGAAGAAACAATATTTCTGTAAAAGTAGGGAAGAAAATACCAATTAAGAATCGTCGATTAAAGATTTGAGCATCTGACAAAAATTCAGGAAGCTCTAAACTCATCAGAAACAACCTCAACCTTAAAATTATACGTGGTAATAATGACCAAGGAGTGTCTTTTATGGTTTTTTCAGAAGCGATATTCGAATGATGAAAGAAAGGCTTATGATTAGCTTTTGTTTTATTTGATCATGACTAAGAGCTGAAAGCCATTGAAGAAAATAAAAGATGCAAACAAAAACTTCAATGAAATTATTTCAATTTTTGAGAATTCTCAGATTGAATTTGCTTACATTTTTGGATCTTTTGGGACAGAAAACCAAGGATTATTAAGTGATATAGATATAGCGGCATATTCTAACCCCTCACTATCTAAATACGAAAGACATAAATTAAGATTGAGTTTAATGGCTCTAATTGGTGATATATATAAAACAAATGATATTGATCTTGTTATACTGAATGATGCACCTATATTGTTAGCTGTTACAATTATTAGAACTGGAAAATGTTTTTTTAGTAAAAATGAAAGAATTCACCAAGATTTCATTGAAAGATCAATTATGCAATCATTAGATTTTGCTTATTTTGCTGATCAATTTGACAATTGGCAAGCTAAATCCCTCTTACGGGAATGATATTATGATTGATAAGACGATTATTAACGATAGAATAGCAAAGATTAGAAAATATCTACAAAGAATAAAAAAACTCACCAATTTAAATGAAAGAGAATTTATAGACGATTTTGATAGCCAGATGATTGCTGAAAGATCGTTACAGATAATGGCACAAGCTATGTTGGACATTGGTAACCATATTGTAGCACATCATGGATGGGGAAAACCAGAAACTTATCGGCAGATAATCACAATATTATATCAAAATGGTATTCTTACAGAAGAATATCTGAAAGAATTAGAAGGACTGGCTGGTCTTAGGAATATTTTAGTTCATGATTATTTATCGATTGATCCAAATATTATTTATCAAGACCTTGTCAATGGAATTGAGGCAATTCAATATTTTATAAAAGAAATAGAAAAGAAATTTGGTTAATTTACATTTAAAATAATCCAACTCTTTTTCAAAACAATCAGTGCAATAATCTGTCTATTAGTTGAAAACCTTATCCTTTCTTAAACTACTAACTCAGGACTATTGAAAGCCCTACATCTTCAACATTCTCAAATTTAGGAAGAGGTTTATTATTATATTTTTCAAATTTCTTTACTTTGCTTATCGCTTTTAAGCTCCAACTAGCAATTGTAATTTGTGCCATTTTTGTAAAAGAATCTCTAATGTTATTATCAATGAAGAAATTTGGAGTGTTATCTAAAGGAAGATAAGAAGCCATTCTCCAACGAATTTCAGCAAGACAAGCATCAGCGATTTCTAAAGGCACTTCTCTTCTTGCTATTAAAGAGTACATTAAGTTTGTTTTCGAATCTCTCATCAAAATAATCTGTTTTTCCTCGAAACTAATATTTAACAATAATTCATCTTCTAAAGCACTTGCAACAAAAATTTCTAGTGCATTTATGAGTGCTGCAACTAAGTCCTCTTCCCATTCAACATCTTCGGATTTCCAGTAGAACTCTAAAAGACCAGATTTATCAATAATTAAAATAGCGTCTATCATTGCATATTTTCGGATAAAATCATTATTTTTATACATTTGTTTATGGTTTTATCCAATAAAATGTGATTTTCAAATGAAAACCAATAAATTTCCGACAAAATTCGTACATAGGTAATTTGGTTGAGCTATTCATTTTCTTTATTTTGGATAAAAGATAGAATCCACTGTTAACTTGAAAATTAAATTTTATTTTGTTGTTTGTGACGAGTAGGAATGTCTATCATTTTTACACCTTTTTTTATCTCCTTTTTTCGTTTTGAAATGCACTTTTTACATTTAGCAGGTGAATATGTATAGAAATAAACCTTCTTCTTTGTTTTGTTACAAATCTCACAGGTTAAAGTTGATATCCGCTTCTTCAAACATTTTTTACACTCATTAGGTGAAATCGAGTAGAAAAGGGTCACCCGCTTTGTTTGATTACAAGTTATATTTGAAATGCTCTTACATTTGACACAATTTACAGTCTTGGATAACTCAGAAACTAATGTTTCTGCCTTGCATAACCGACAATAGCTGCTTAGTGCAGTTATTTTCCATTTTTTCTGCAGAGTGATCTTTTCAATTTCCCATAATGTTTGGTTGACCATTGCTCTTTCAGCGCCTCAAAAATCAAGACGAAGGAGACCAACCTCACCGCCTGCAACGATGATGATCATTTTTAAGCAATTTTTTTTATCTATTCTAATATAATCGTGGTAGATAAATCTGAGTCAGTCCTGTAGAAGAAATTTTCAAGGACTATTACATAAGTACTTCCAGTTATTGACGAGTGCTGGAGTACATGGTGAAAATTTTGGATAATTGGATCAAAACTCAAATCTATTCCTTCAATTGTAACGAGGACGTTTTTAATTCAGATAAACCCCTAAAGGTTAAAAAAAAATTTCTAATCAGTAAGCTCTTGAATGGTTGATCTTGCTTTTGAAATTCCCTTTTTAGTTATTAGATTTAATTGCTTCTATAATAAAAGAGTCAATTTTTAGGAATAAGAATACAGGTTAATTAACATTAAAATCAGTCTTAATAAAGAAAAAGCTGGTTAATTTTTAAAAGATTAATAATGAAAAAAAATAAGAAGAAAAATCGTTTTTCCCAGAAAGAATTGGAAAAATTATTTGAGAATCATCCCAGATTTTAAAAGGATTGTGCGATTCCCCATCGGAAAGGTTACATCGGTTTTAAGTATCAGGAAAAAGAACATTACAAGTGTTCAAAAATGAAAAAAAGAAGAGAAAGAAGGTCAATTCTTAGAAATTGACATTCTTCGAAAATGTATCTTAAACTAACCAGGTTGGAATGATAGAACTACTGCGTAACCAGGATGATCATATTTATCTTTAAAATCTCCATCCGTATTGTACAGATAATCATATGGTTGTAGAATTGGTACTTTTTCACAAGAAATGAGTTTATAACCCGAAAATCCGTTTTCTCCAACCCAGCCTTCAAAATATTTGTAAAGTGCCCTGAGAGAATGCCAGGTCCAACCTGAATGGTCATCACCCCACTCATGATCTACATGACAAGTTCCCACTACGTAATCTGGAGCATCTTTATCATCTGCTGGATGAAGGTTCCAAAGACGGAGTTGATACCAATCCCATTCATTGGGAAGAATATCTTTGTGAGTATAAAGGCGAAAACCTGTCCTTGTTATCATATCATCACCTAAATATGTATCACGGTTTTCCCAATTATAATCAGTAGGTTTACCGAGTTTTAAATCACAAGGGTTCACTGTTTCTTGAAATATCCCTCCGTTGGTTCCCATTTGATCCCAATCATTACTCTCTGGTGCTTGATTCCAGGGATCTCTAGCAGCATTCTGGTAACTAGAGAAGAAGGGAGGGTAATCTCTGTAAAAACCTCTTTCGTTAAGCCATTTCCAAAGGACATTGAAGCTTATACCTTCTGCGATAAGACTAACACGATCCCAATGCTTCTCTGAAAGATCAGGATTATAATGTTCAGTTCCCCAGTTATGTAACACTCCCTTATCATGTTTGAATCCTTGAACTTCAACGATACGCATGTCTATGTTATCATTTGGAATTTCTACATTATAAATTAAAACTACATCAGTTATAGTGACTTCTAAAATGCTTTCAGGATAATTTAGAGCAAATTCAAAGTAATGTATTCCTTCAGAAAGATCGCCAAGAGTATATTCGACTATTGTTTTTTCCTCATCTACATAATCAGTTGTAGGACCGTAAACACTTGAACTCGTACCATGCCAGAGTTTGAGCACATTTTCTGGACCAGTTCCATCATTTATACGAACTGTAGTCACCAAGCGAGCATTGGAAACCATTCCATTAATAATTGGAACACTAATAGGATCTGTTCTAATATCATTAGAACTACCACAATAGGGTACTGGTAATTCATTATCTAGAAGATCATAAGACCGCTCTGGAATTCCTTCGTTAAAATCAACTTCATAAATATGCCCTGGCCAATATACTGAGGACCATTGGTGTACTTCGATCCGAACAAACCTTGCTGAAAAAGGTGTTAGATCATACCCCACTCCCGTTTCGAAAATAATAAGTTGTTTTTCTAACTCCACCCAACCATACGAGGCTTTATTCTTCACTGGGAACCAATCAACTTTATTGAGACTTCCTTCGATCTTAAATTCCCAGTTTGCTTTATTACGGTCAACCGCAATCTGGATCCGATTAATCTCTTGTATTGAGTTTAATGTAAAAGTAATCACAGCAGGGCTTGTAGTTTCAAACAAGACCATTCTCTTCGGTTCTTCAAAATATGCTCCATCATTGAGATGAGCAAGGTCTGAATACCAGGAAGAATAGACATTTTCAGCTTCAATAGTTGTAATCAAATACGCTGGATTTAATTCTCCCCAGGCACTAACTTCGTAGATATGACCCGGCCAATAGCCACTTTGTGGTATAAACACCACTCTGAGATATTTTGCTGAAAAAGGGCTAAGATCGAACGGTGATCCGCTAGTGGGTTCAAAGTCAAGAATTTGGAGCGTATCGCCATTTGAATATACTTGTTGGTTTTTCACTAGGAAAAAATCATCTTCTTGATCAGTTAGACTTGCTTCGATCATGAATTCTTTATTAGCTAAATAATTAACCCTATCTAGACATATCCGAATATGGTCTATAATGTAAACTCCGTCCAACTCAAAAGTAATTTTAACTGACCCAGTACTATCAAATAGAACCATTGAACCATCAAAATATAAATCGTCATAAGCATTTTGAAGATGGTAATTGTTGTAATGATTTTTAGTTGCATCAACAGACACAAAATCTAGGTCACCCAAATCTGGTGCTACTTGTTCAGCACTACCTTGGTGGACAGTATTCCCTGGGAAATTTATCATGCTAATTAGAAAAGTAATGACAATGATAATTCCCAATTTCTGGATTGATTTCATTTTAGTTTACCCTCATGTTGTATCTTTAAAGCATCAAGCTTTCGAGCTATTCAATCAGTATTTGTCTAAGTAATGACCAGGAACAAGAATGCAGGATATCTTAACAATAAAATTTTAAAAAATTGAATTTCTTTAGTCCAAATTTTAGAAAAAAAAATAAGAAAAATAAGAAATATTGGCCCTAAGTAGATTTTTGATATTGATTTAGAGAAATATTAACCTTAATTGAGAAAAAAGGAAGTTTTTGCTTAAATATTAGAATAAATATGCAATTTTGTTCCATAGTATATTATAAAAAAAAATTGAAACAATATTTTTAATAATAAATATCATTATGTTTTAGGGAGAAAGGGAATGAATTTTCTAAAATTTAGTACAATAAATAGCAAATTATCTTCTTTCTTCTTCCTAAATATTAATTTCAGAATAGTTTTCTAAATTAGTTATTGAGGAGATTATTGTATTGAATC
>JAEOTI010000730.1 GCA_016839955.1 Candidatus Hodarchaeota archaeon
AGTGCAATAAGCGGCCTAATGCAAGCTTGGGGAGAAGGTGGAATACTTCGTATTCAAGGGACAGCTCATGCTCTCGCTAATATTCTTACTGGTATAGAACTCTTAGATATTTCAACTCTTAAAGTAAAAAAAGATCATCCGGATTTTCTTAGGAGATTTGGAATCGCTTATAATTATTTAAACAACACCTCTGGTTTATACTACGTTGCTTCATGCTTAACATATAGTTCTTCTCGACATTATATAGAAGATTGGGCTACTCGTGCAATTCAAGGAAATGATCAACTTCTCATCTTATTAAGAGAATATTGGAATGTCAAAGAGAACTATGAATTGGTTAAAAAACAATATGATTCTATTATCTTTCATAGTCAAATCGGATCCATTATTCACACATTTACTCAAATGATTCGTTACCTAATCCTATTAAATGCTCGTTTTGGGGGAGAATGGCCTAAATTTCTTAATAATTCTGATTTATTTCTTAAAACATCCACAACTGAAGAGTTACTTGATAGTTTACACGATCTTGCAGATGAGATGGAGTTCTACATTCAAGACTATCTAAAACACTTAAATAATGGAACTTTCGATCCAAATGAAAAACCATTAGAATTATTTTCCGTCCAATATGCATTAGAAAAGGCTAAACTTGCAAGATGGATAGTAAAAGGACTAGATATTACTCATGATATTGTAATATTGTTCAGTGATGATGACTTACAAAGATTAGAAGAACTTGTTATTGAAATTTTTGATTTCTTAAACTCTAATTCTGAAATGCTAAACGATCCCACCTTTCTTGGGACGGATTATAGTGATTACCTAGGTGATCGATTAGAGTGGCCAATCTGCTTTATTGGAATTTTAGCGGTACATACAGATTGGAGCTATATTGAACGCCTAGAATCAATACTAGGGACATATTTAACCCCTGAGGGGCAAAAACGCCATCCAATAATGAATGGTGTATTTTACACAACTGCTCTTGCAGTAGCTTCTAATATGGGAAATCGAGAGGAAATGGCTCGTATTGCGAATAATTTGGTTGAACTAGCAGATAATGTGACGTTTCAACCTCGTGATCAGCTAGCATTTTTCTTATTAGGCCATTTAACAAACGTTGTCTTAGGAAAAGAAGACTCAGAGATCTTTTTAACACTAATTCAACAAAAATATCTAAGTTTACGTGAACATATTTCTGCAGAATTAGCTGGACAGTTTGAAGAGTATATATTGGCTTTAGAACAGGCATTCAACTGTGGTCATCCACTATATCCTGTAGGACGTTTAATGGCAACTTCTCCTTCTGATCCGTTTTCTTTGTTGGTTCCACGACTTTCTGATTATGCTCGTGAACAGGGTTTTGGTGAGGTACATTATTTCCCATTCAATCTAGCACGAGACTATGTCACTAGGTTTTAATTGATGTATGAGAACTCAGATGACCCAAAAAATATGGAACTGACTGAATTAGAAGCAGAGTTTGTTGAAAGCTTGTCAAGCAGATTTTCTTTTAATACCAGCATTTAGCAGATTACACATATGGTGTGTCTTTGAGGTTCTTATAGACTCCAAATTTCTTAGCTGCCTGTTTCCAGGTTCTATTTCCCATATAACGATATAATCTTGATGGGATCATCGGTTTACGAATTGTTTTCTTTGCTTCCAGAGGAATAGGGTCATTTCTTATTAATGCTTTAGCAGTTAGTTGTAATGCCACCTGAGCATGACGACCTCTTCCCCCCGCGTTTTTTAAGGGGATACCATTTATTGCCGCTCCCATCCCTAGTGCAAGTCCTCCAATCCATTCAAAATCAACTTCTTTCGCAAAACAGTGGCATATGGCAAGAGCAGTATCATTCTGGCTAGCTTCTGGGAACCCATTATTAGCGATTGCCATAAATTTAGGTTTTTTTGATAGTTTTCTTCCCTGACGATTGTTAGCAATGAGTTCTAAGGCTTTTGTTACTGGTGCTGGAAGACTATCAATATATAATGGAAAAGAGAGGATAATCAAATCAGAGGTGTCTATCATTTCAAATAAATTGTTTATACCCTCATCTGAGTCTAATGTTTTTCGGATGTTCATTTTCTCGATTGTAACTCCTTCCTCATTTAAAAGATCACATAAAAATGTACCTAGAGACTCAGAGGTACTTCTAGTACTCTTTGGACTTCCAATCAGTAGTAAAACTTTTTCTAAATTCATTTTTGTGCCCCTCCAACATTCATAAGTTTATTTTTGATCTTATTCTGAATCTCTTCTCTTGTTTGATTTTTCAAAATGAAACAGATAGAATGCGCTGGAGAATGGAGATTAATCGAATTTCGTTTTACAAGAGTTGTGAATATCTCTTCCTGTTTCTCATTTGACTCATTTAGAATCCCTATTACAAGGACTGATGGATGTTCATCATATCGAGTTTTATGATGCGTCTCACCATTTATCGTTGTGAAAAAGGGAGAAACTAACGATATTGAACGGTCAAGAGCCTTTTTTAACTCAGATGAATACCCACCAAAGGTGACTGGTGTTAAATAGATTAATAGGTTTGAATTAATAATTGATTTAGCTACATCTCGTCCTATATCATCTATTACACATTCACCAGGCGTTCTTACCCAACAACCAAAGCATCCTCGACAAGGCTTAATATTCATTTCACGAAGATGATAAGAATTAACATCATAGTTCTGTTGATTAAGTTGATCTTTTAGGTCTGTTTCGATACCATTTGTGAATTCAGTCGTTTCAAGCATTCCATTTAAAATAAGAGCATCCATCTTTAATCGCCATTCTGAAAAAAAATGAATTCTGATATAATTCCAAATTTATTATCGAATTTATAATATTGATTCATTAGGACATCTTCTAGATTTCAACTTATTCAAAGAAAGAGAAAATACATCTTATTTTGGGGATAGTTAGATTTGAAGGCATCAAAGGTATATTTTGGGTCAATTCAGCATGGTGTAGCAGCAAGGTTCGCGAGCTTTGCTTCAAAAGTGGATAAAATAGTTGAGTTACTTGATTTATCATCAATAGAAGAAAAAGACAAAGTTGCTGTAAAAATGCATTTGGGTTTCCAAGATGGCTATCAGACAATTCCAGTCTTTTTTATTCGACGCATAGTCCGTAAAATAAAAGAATTTTCAAAAAATGTATTCATAACTGATAACCCCTCCTCCGTATATAATGCGGTGAATAGAGGATATACCCAAGAAACTTGTGGTTGTCCAATCATTCCTATAGCGGGGATTAAGGATCAGTATACAAGTGAAATTAAAGTTAATTATCGTAATGTTGAATCTCTAGATATGGCTGGTGTCTTGAACGATGCTGATGTTTTAGTTGATCTTAGTCATGTGAAAGGACACAATAGCTGTGGATTTGGTGGAGCAATAAAGAACATTGCACTTGGAGGTTTTTCTGGGCCCACAAGATGGCAAAAAATTCATGGTGTGGAACAAACCATCCCCTACGTGGACATGGAAAAGTGTACACCAGAACATGCAAAAAAACTAGAATTGAGTTGTCCCTATAAACACCTAAAATATGATGCAGAGAATCATAAACTGACTAGAGCCTTTGGTATGTGTAGAAATTGTGAAGAATGCCTAGAAGCAGACAAGGATGTTGGATGCCTCGAACTTAAACAAGAGAACTTCTCAGCATTCCAAGACCTCATGGCAATTGCCACTAAAAGTGTTTTAGAAACGTTTGATGAGAATAAACGCTTCTACATTAACTTCCTATTACAAATGACCCCTCTCTGCGATTGTTGGGGTATTGGTTTTCCCCCAGTGGTAAATGATGTTGGTGTTTTAGGAAGTCGTGATATCGTTGCTATAGAAAATGCTTCTCTTGATTTAATCAAAAAAGAAGGTCTAATTGAGAAAAATGTTCCTCCATACTTTAAACATGCTAATCTAGACCCAAGCGTGGATTTACATCCCTTTCAACGGTTAAATGGGAAGTACAAGGATCCTTATTTGGTAGTTGAATTTGCTGAAAAATTAAGCTTGGGGAACAAAGCCTATGAACTTATCGAAGTGCTTTCACCTGAAGAAACAATGAATGCAGAGCCACCAAAAGGTGTTACAGAAAGAGATCCTACATTCTTTTGAAAGATTAAAAAAATGGAGTTGAAATTTATTGAAAACGGTTGAATTCATCAAATTACAGTGTTATTCATTAGAAAATTATTGTCAATTTGTTTGTCGGGACTTAACCAAAGAAGATTTTGTATGGCGCTCAGAATCAGGTTCTCCTGGCATTGGATGGTTATTAGGTCATGTTATTGGATCACATGATTTTCTAGCAAATCATTTATTTCTCGAAAATCCCCCTATTTTGTCAAAGGAAATCAGTTCCTTATTTAATATTAAAACTGTTGCGAATTTTCCAAATGATCTTGATTCCCAAGTTCTTTTTGATCAACTAAAGAAAATAAATAAGGAAGTTGTATCAACTCTTTCCCAAAAATCTGACGATTTTTTTGATCAGATACCAACTAATCAAGATCGATTTCCATCTGTTATGAAACAAAAGAATTATGCAAAGCTTTTCATCTTCCATTTTACTCATGCATTTTCCCATATGGGTCAAATTTTGGAAATTCGCCGAATGCTAGGCAAAGAAGTCTGGACGGCCTAGAAGAATTCCCGATGAGAAAACTCTGAAATATTCCTCTTGGGAGGAGCTGCTGGTTTTTCGGAAGGCTTACCAATAGGAATAATAGCTAATGGTCGGACGTTTTTTGGGAGTTTAACAACTGAACTAGCACTGTCTTCATCGAATGCGCCAATCCACACGGTAGCATATCCCATTTCCTCAGCTGTAAGAAGAATATTCTGTGTTGCAGCTGCGGCGTCTTGAATTGCATACAAAGAAGATCCACGGGATCCATATCTTGAACTTGAACGGTTTAGATCTGCACATACAACAAAGACGACAGGTGCAGATTCAATAAATGCTTGCCCTAATGCTGCTTTTACTAACGCTTCCTTTTGTGAAGATGATTTGACGATAATAATCTCCACAGGTTGTCTATTTCCGGCAGATGGCGCCCAACGTGCTGCTTCCAATAATTTATCAATTTCGTCTTGAGTTAAAGAATCTGGTTTAAAAGATCGAATAGATCTTCTAGACTGTATTAAATTAAGGATAAATGATTTTTCACTCATATTTAATCGCTCATGTTTTGAATGCCTTCAATATCTGTTGAAATTTACCAATATAAGCTTTAATTTCTTCTACTTGTTGTTCAATATTTTCTGTTTTAGGTCTGCTACCAACCTTTTTCCAAAGTTTCGCTACTCTTTCTAACTGATTTTCAGCTTTTTGAGCGAGATTGATTAAACCTTGCGATTTTGCGATTTGAACTGATTCTTGCAACTCTTTTGTAGCCTGATGAAGATCCATTGCGGCTGTAAAAAGCATTCCCTTTATAATTGTTGTTTCTATAATAGCTGGGGTAAATTTTTGGTCTTTTGCAGCTGTTTGAGCCTCAAGAATATAACCTTGGGCGATATCAAAGAAATTCTCATCCAAAGTCATTCGAAATTGATTTAAATTAATCTCAGCTAATTGTATAAGACTTTTTAATATAAATGTAAACAATTTTTGTTTTTGGGCTATAGTTAGAGCTTTTATAAAAGCCTGCTGGGCTTTAGCAGCATCTCCTTGATTTTTTGAAACGGTTCCTAGCGCATAAAACCAATAAATTCGAATTACATCTGAACTTCTGGTTTCAGCTATTTGTTTAAGAGTCTCCAATTTCAGATTTGCTTCTGTAAAGTCTTGATCCTCAGAGTACAGTTCAGCAAAATCACGTAAAGCATCTGCCAACATTGCATCTTCGCGTTTTTCGGCAATCCAATACTCTGTACATTCAAGGAATTTTGCTTTTGCTTCCAAACGATTCCCTTGCGCCCAAGCAATGATACCTAAATTATGATTAGCTTGTGCAACACCTGTTTTCATTCCAATCTCTTGAGCTATTTTTTGAGCTTCTTTCAAAAAAGGCGTAGCATTAGTTAGATCGCCAATTTTACAATATGACGCCCCTATATTGTTAAGAGTCAAAACTATAACGGGTTTATTTCCAATTTCTCTTTCTACTTCAACAGCTTTATTATAAACCTCTATTGCTTTTAAAATTTGACCACGCTGACTCAAAGCGGTTGCTATATTATGTAATGAAGCTGATTCTCCCGCAAGATCTCCAATTCGATGTCTAATTTCAAGTGATTCTTTGAAAAATTCTAATCCTATATCTGGGTCTCCCATGCTCCAAATTATTGCCCCAAGATAGTTTCGAGCGTATGCTTCTCCATACTCATAAGAAGCTTCAAGTGCAGTGTTTAATGCATCATTTATCAATTTTTTTGCATTCTCGTACTTTCCTCTTCTGAATGCAATTTTACCTTTTTCATTAGAAATATCAACATATAATTTAGGATCAAATTTAATTTTATCTTCAGTTTTTTGTTCGAGGACAGCGATTCTTTCTTCTGCTTCCTCAAGTTTATCATGTGCCACTAGATCTTGAAGTTCTTTGATAATTTTCTCTCTTTCAATCTGGTTCAAATGCTGATCACATCATATTGTTGAAAGATACGAATATTCCATTTGAGAGCTTCCAATCTGAAAAAAGGGAAAGAAGAGACCTGCGCTTTTCATCATATTCCTAATAGAATTTCTTGTCCCCTTGTTGAGTTAAAAGCCCAGATGCTTTGTAAAAATCACCATGTTTTTCTTGAAGGTCATTTAGGGTGTCAATAATCTTGGAAAGCCCTATTTTATCAGCCAGTTCGAAGGGTCCTACACTCCAACTTGTTCCAAGTTTCATTCCAATATCGATATCTTGAATAGTGGCAATATCTTCTTCATGAGCACATTTTGCTGACTCATTTACGATTACTGCAGAGACACGGTTCATAATATCTTCCATGGAAATTTGTGGTTCGAATTCCTCAGCAAGATCTTGGATGCCTTTTCCAACTTTGCTTCCAAGGTGACCCATATCAACTGCTTTTTTGAGGAGTGGAGAAGGCGTATATGTTTCACCAAAGACTTTCTCCAATGTTTCCCATGCATGAAAGGCAACATCCAATCCAACAAAATCGAGTAGAGTAAATGGTCCGACTGGAAATAACCCATCTTTTACAGCGGCTTTATCGATAAATTCCATAGGTGCCTGCTTACTTTCATAGATTTTCATGATTTCTGACATCGTTGGGATGAGGATACGATTCACAATAAAACCTGGTCCGTCTTTCGATACAATAATATCTTTTCTTAGGTTTTTTCCGATTTCTTTCGCTTTGGTCAATGTTTCATCGCTTGTTTCTTTTCCTACAACTAATTCAAGAAGTGCCATAGCTGGAACAGGGCTAAAAAAGTGCATTCCTAAGACTTTATCGGGTCTTTTTGTAGCTGTAGCAATTTCCGATATCGATAATGTCGAAGTATTTGATGCTAAAATTGTATGAGAAGGTGTAAATTGGTCAAGTTTTTCGAAAATCTCTTTCTTCACTTCCATGTTTTCAAAAATTGCTTCAACGACTAAATCCGCATCTTCCACACATTTTTTAAGGTCAGCACTTCCTTTAATTGCTTTAATAAGCTTCATTCCGTCAGCTGGTTTCATTTTTCCTCGATCAATACCACCCATAACATCATTTCGAATGCGTTGCATTCCTTTATCTACAAATTCCTGTTTCATATCATTCAGAGCGACTTGAAACCCGTTTAGGGCTGAAACATAGGCAATTCCTGCTCCCATAAGCCCTGCACCAATGACTGCAATCTTTTTAACTTCCATAAGCTGTCCTACATCCTTAAAATCTTCATAAATTGACTTGGTAATACTCATAATTAGAAATTGGATTCAATTACATCTACATATGTTCACCAAGTTTTTAGTTTTGGGGCTAAAAGGTGAACATAATGACCTTTTAAACGGTTAATTATAACCAAAATAAATGTGAGTGATTTATATATGACAACTGGGCCATTAGATGGAATTAAAGTTCTTGATTTAACAAGATTATTGCCTGGTCCTCTCGCGACAATGATAATGGGTGATCTTGGAGCTGACGTTATTAAAATTGAAGATCCTCAGATTGGTGATATGACACGATGGTTTCCTCCTTTTCGAGGAGACGAAGGAACTCTTTTCAGTTTATTAAACAGGAATAAACGAAGTCTGACACTAGATCTAAAGTCTAGTAAAGGGAAAGATGTTTTTATTCGTCTTGTGGAAAAGACTGATGTTATTATTGAAAGCTTTCGCCCGGGCACAGTTAAAAGACTTGGAATTGATTATGAAACACTAAAAAAGGTAAATGATAAGGTTATATACGCTTCTATTTCAGGTTATGGTCAAACTGGTCCATACAAAGATTTACCGGGGCACGATATTAATTTTATTGGACTTGGTGGAGTTCTTAGATCATTTGAGAAGAAAGATGGAAAATACTTCATTCCTCCAATTCAAGTCGCTGATATAGGAGGGGGGACACTACCCGCACTTATAGCAATCTTTGCTGCGTTATATAATCGTGAGAAAAAAGGAGAAGGACAATATATCGATATTTCGATGGTTGATAATCTTACATTATGGTTTCCAATACTTTTAGCTTATCTTATGGCTGGTGAGCAAATACCAAAACCCGGAGAAGCTCCTTTAACTGGCGGATTAGCAGGATACTATGTTTATGAGACAAAAGATGATTTTATCACAATAGGTGCACTCGAACCTCATTTTTGGAAAGGATTGTGTGAAGGATTAGGTCGATTGGATTTTATCGAACGGCATCAAGATGGCTTACAAAGTCAGAAAGAAATGCAATTTGAATTTCAAAAGATTTTTCTTGAACGCACAACAAATGAATGGCTAGATTTACTCAAAAATCAGGGTGTTTGTTGTGGACCTGTTAAAAAATTAAATGAAATTCCTAATGACCAACAAATTCAATCTAGGAATATATTTCCCAATGATTCTGGAACAAATGCTGAGACAGAATGGCAAATAGGGTTACCTTGGAAATTTTCAAAATCAAAACCAAGTATTCGCGTTTCTCCTCCCCAATTAGGAGAGCACAACAATGAAATTCTCCAAGAATTGGGTTTATCGGAAGAAGAGATAGCAAATTTCAAGAACTAATTCATTCTTAGCATAAAATAGATAGAAAAAGGAAGATTGAAGATAATCTTCATCTATTCTTCATCTTCTTCCTTCATCGTCATTTTGATTGCCATTTGGAAATTTTGTGCCAAAGAATCATAGTATTTCCATAATTCACCAAGATCTGAAGCTGGTAGGTTGCTTCCACGACCAATCTCCGCAATTGCTTTAAGAAGGAGATGATCCGCTTCTCCTAATCCGATGGTATAGAGTACTGAGTCTGGATATTTAGCTGCATATTCCTTAACGATTGGAATCGGATTTACACCAAGTCCATTACCCTTATTTGGAACACCATCTGTAAGTACTACAATCATTGTTGGGTTTCTTTTACCAGTTGCGGGATTGGGTTCGAAAAACTCAATACTATCGTACCCTTCCTTCATAGCCCCGCTGAGGTATGTTAACCCACTCTCTGCCGAACATTTTGCAACAACATACTCTAAAATTGCTTCGATACCCGCTTTTTTTGTCTCGCCAACGCAACTAATGACAGAACTTTCTCCTTTCTTTGGATCTTCTATTTTGAATTGATCGACATCAGCAGCAAAAGAATACACGACTACTTGTTCTCCCCAACCCTTACTAATCTTTAAAGACAAAAAGAGCATTGTAGCTAGAGCTGCAGCTTTCACACGACTAACTTTCTTTCCATCTTGAAATTCATCTAGGATTGCACTAAGCTCCGGTGAGTCGACAAGTCCTCGCTTTAACCCTTCTACAGCCCCAGCTATATTCTTGACTAACATATCTTTGCGCCCCATACTTCCTGAAACATCTAGGACTAAAACTGCGTTGAAACTCATTTCTGTAGATGGGACGATATCAATTTCTACCTCTCGACCACTCGGATCAATTATACCAATAGTTTGATCTTTGAGTTTTGGGTTAGATTCTAGAAACCGTATTTTAATTGCACCACATTCTGCATCCGTCCATCCAATGACTAAACCGTTGAACATAGGACGATTTCGAAGTTTTCCTGCGAAATTCTCCCAATTCTCTGCAATGAATAGAATGCACTCTTCTGGTGTCTGACCAGCCATTGGTTCTACACCAAGTTTGAGTGACCCCATTGCTTCAGCAACTTCAGCTTTAGTGATTTCCACATGATCTCCATCACCTACATTGGCACCATCTAAAACTGAGGCATCTACCGCTATACTCCCCTGTTCAACCTCATCAGACGCTAGTACTTGACAAGCTCCCCAATCTTCGAATTCATTAGTAAATTGAACATAATCAAATGGATCAATGTTAGCGGATTCTAGATCTTTTGGATGTAAATAGGCTCGACCATCAATACTTCCAACATTCACAACAACAAATTCACTCATAATTACTCGTCACCAAACTTCTTCCTCTGGTGAGGAAATTTGTTAAAGATAATTAGGATTTTTTATCCGATCTATTAGCTGTTCGCAATCCTTAGAAAATTAAATCTATTAATCTTTCTCGGATTATCTCAAGTATATCTAAAATCCCTATTTTTAATTAATATATTAGATATAATGTTTGACATTGTCATTTATAAGTAGCATTTGTCCATAAAGTCTATATTCTAGTCTTTCACTTCAAAAAATTTCAATTTTTACAGGTTTATCTTTTAAATTACAGATAAGATACCTTAATTAGTTGAAACAACAAAAAAGCTCTTAACCTCTAGTAAGACTTTTGAATTGATAAAATATCTAAAAACAAGGCTGTTGGGGTGACGCTTTTATGGGTAACAGAATGAGCAGACATAGGCGCCGTCTTGATGAAATTGATCAACGAATCTCTTCCTTGGGTCAAGCTAAAGCTTCTACTAAAGATAAAACTAAACTAGCCGCAATTGAAAAAGAAATTGCAAAAATGAAGGAAGAGAAAGAACTACGCCTAGCTATTGTTGATCTCAAAGAAAAACAAGAATCCGCTGAATAATTTTTTTGACTTATACTCCAAATTTAGATACTTTTTGTATTTTAAATTGTCTAATCTAATTATTTCTTTAATGAGAGTTATTTTCCCTGATTGAATCTATAATTCCGAAAAATCAGAATCTTTATGATATTTGACATTTTATTCTTCTGTTATTTTTGAAATCTTTGAATTATTTTTCTTTTCTTTTTAGTAAGTTTTATATATTATGACATAAAATATAATAATGATACAAATGAAGAAACTAATTCATCTTATTATCCTTACTAGTATCATATTTTTAGGTCTGATAACCGCGACCACGGGGATAGGTCAACAATCCCTCTCAGATGACCGACCAGAAGTGCATTTTAAAGTAACACTATTGGCTCCTGCTTGTAATCCTGCTAGAGTACAACACGCTCAAGTAATTAAAGCAGAACTCTGGAAAATAGGCATTCAAGCCGATTTAGTTCTAGTAGGCTGGGATGTTCACATCCCACGGATATTTGAAGTCCCAGGTTACAAAACTTATGATGCAGGTGGAGTAGACATTGCGTTCATCGGCTGTGTACCTTCTGATCCACTAGTACCTTCCTTATCGTGGTACTACCATCAGAACGTGTTAAAAAATGGAACTGGTTCTACTGGAAATTGGATGGGGTTAGATGATAAGATGATTAGTGACATGATTGATGAGGCAGATAGAACACTCGATTTCAACAAGCGGCAAGAATTGATCGTTAAGATTATGGATCGAGCTATCTGGGAAGTTCATCCTCAAGATGGAATTTACCATGAAGCGGGTGTTTATCCTTATCGAGACATTGTGAAAAACTATGATATAAAACGATGGTTATCAGCTCAAGCCAACATTGCTGAAATGTCCCTTATTTCAGGTGATTCCTTCACTTATGCCAGTCAAGCTAAATGGCTAGACTTGAACCCATCGATCTCAAACTCACTTTATGACTCGTATGTCCATTCAATGACATTCTCAAGTACATATGAGTATGATGTTAATTGGATTCTGCAACCAGTTATGGCGACGACAGATCCTATTCCCTTAAACTCTACGACTCCAATTTCTGCATATATCGATGTTTCCACGATTTCATCTGATTCATTTTATTTTGGTGTTACAACTGAAACTACATGGGGGGATAATCCAGCAATTGATCCCGAATTTGGTGCTACTGTTTGGGAAGAGGATAAATCTATGTTCTTAATTCCTCTCCGTCAGGGTGTTCCTTGGCATCCAGCTACTGCATATGGGTATAATGAATCTGATGTCTTTCATGTAACTGCTGATGACTATATCTGGGGTATGAAATACAGAATGCATGAGGATCATCCAGGACCAAGTCGGTCCGGACTTCTCCGATTATTTGGTTCAACTGAACTAGGTTTCCAGAAGATTAACGACTCTATGATCAAAGTAAACTTCCGGGGTGGAACGGGTGAGGGGATAAATCCAGAATGGTCTAGAGATCTTGCTTTCCCCCCCTATCCTCAACATATCCTTAATCCTGAGTTTGATGCGACTGAATGGGGGGGTGGTGTAGGTAAATACCCTGATAACACGTCAATTCCTGCGATTAGTGATCATAAAACAGATCATAAAATGAATGTTGGGGGTGAGTATTGTATAGTTGGTAACGGTCCTTACCGCTATTACGATTGGTCTGACGTAGAAGGGACTGCTACTCTCGAAAAGTTTGAAGATTGGGGTAATAGCCTTTGGGACGAAACACCCTACGATGTAAACAATATAGATACATATTATTATACTGTCATGGAAGGTAAAGATACTGCACTTATTGCACTTGATAATTATCAGGTTGATGCTCTCGATGGTGGAAACTATGGTTTTGGAAAAGACCTTAAGTATCTTCAAAGTTTAAGAGATCAAGGGATTGTTACCGAGATTCTCATTGAACAAGCTATACAGACAATGGGCTATAACCTTTACCACCCTAACTTGAAGAGTGTCTTTGTGCGCCTGGCTATTTCTCATCTTATCCCTAGGCAGAAAATTATTGATTATATTTTGGGTGGATTAGGTGTGACTAATGAATTTGTAGGTCTTTCTCCCATCAGCCCATATTGGCCAACAGAAGTCCATTGGGAAAACGATATTGGGCTTGATCAAAAGTATGACTCAGTTCTTCCCGAAGAAAAACACTTCCAAGGTCATATTCGTTATGATTTGGATAAA
>JAEOTI010000731.1 GCA_016839955.1 Candidatus Hodarchaeota archaeon
ATCATCTGGAACCCGATTGAGGCGAACCCTGCTAACTATAAAATTTATCGCAACGGAAGTATCTTAGATTCTGATAATTGGGATGGTTCCTCAATCAGAATTTACCCAACAACATCATTAGTAGGAACGTATAACTATACCATCGTTGTATACGATGAAACTGTGAATTGATTAACTGACACTGTGTTTGTTTATGTCCAACCCAAGCCCCAAACAAATGATGATGAATCCTCAGTGATTCCTGGTTTTGATGTGATCTTTGTATTACTTGGATTGACATTCATCTTCCTTAGAACACAACAATTTCGACGACAAAAGACAGCAGAATCATAAATCTCAAAATTTGTGTTCATGAAATTGAGTAGCGATTTTTCTCGCTGACTCTTTTCATTTTTTTAAACTAGATTTGACTTTTTGGTTTAATTCAGGGGCGAGAGACTTCAATTGCGCTTTTTCCTCATACTTTTTTGTTTTGAAAATAGGAATACAATATTCTTGTCTTTTCAAAAATAATTGTACCTCATGATATGAATACCTACCTTTACCACCTCCTCCGGTGACATGCTGGTACTTTATGGTTTTTACATCAGAAAAAGAGAAGACTTCTAACTCCTTAATTAAGAAAGAAGTTATTGTCCGGTTAATTATATTCTGAGTAAAATCAAATTCAAGTTTTTCTGAATAAAAATGAAGGTCAATTGAGCCAATAAATAATCCAAGAACAATTATAGTTATGAATAAACCCCAGATGAAGCTTTCAAGGAAATAAGAACGCTTGAGTAAAATAAAATCATCTTTCAAAATTTCTTGAGTTATGAAATAGAACCAAACGAAAGAACATATAATCAATATAGTTGCCAAAAGACGCTCTCGTTTTCGTATGAACCTTTCAGAAATAAATTTATCAGTTTCTGTTTGATTAATACTTATTTGAGTAAGTGTGTCTCCTGTACTCACAAGAAAATAACGTAAAACTTTCATAAAAGCACCTGAACCTGGATCAGGTAATTTTCCTCTATGATTACTGGAGACGTCTGATTTCATAATGTTATTAATCAATTTATTCCATAATTTTATTTCAGTAAAGGCTTCTTTTGTACAAACTGAAACTAATGGCACAATATCGCCATTTTTTAGTTGAATTTCTAATTTCTGATACACTGATGAGAATTTATCAAACCTTTTCTTCACTTTGACTTTTTTAAGCAAAATATCCTTGATTTCATCAAATAAAACTGTTTTCGTTTGTTTAAAGATGAAAAAGCTTTGTGTAATTGTTACTGACTGGTCTTCTTTTGAAAAAATGACTGTATTTATTATCAACTTATTTGGAGTAATCCAAAATAGGAGATAAAATCCTATGAAGATTAACAGAAAGAAAGAAAGAATACAAGCTAGTAAAGTGAGCCCAACAATCGATAATAACTGATCTTTTGATATTAAATTCCAGAAATATTTTATCAAAGAATACCCTATTCCACTTAAAATCACACCAAAGACTAATGAAAAGACTGCTGTAGTTCTAGCTGCCTTTGAACGTGTAAAAATTAGAGAATGGGGCAGATCTTCCTTTAAATACAAATATTTCGAGCTAAGAATTTTGTAGTCTTGGTTAAATTGGATTATTCCTAACATCTAATGCACAGTTTAATTTCTGAGGTTCTAATCTTTAATTTTTCTCTTTTTAAAATACACTTTGTTGAGTTCTTGAAGTTCAATCTTCATACCCTCCACCATGGCAACAAAAATTCTGTCCATGATATCATCTGATAGTTGATAAGGTCCATCTGATACGCCATCACCTAAAACTTTTCGATAATCATCTGAAGAGGCAGCAGCGGGCCATCGTTCTAGTCTTGGTTTTTTTCTCTCAGTTATTGGTGCAACCCTTGTGAACGGAAAGTTTTCAAACCAACTACCATGATTTGGGGGAAATCCTAATTCTCTTACAATCTTCATGACAGTTGGGTAATTATAGCCACTATAATAATGCACACAGGCATTAGAGTGATTATTATTGAATTCTATCATTATTTCCGTCAAAAAATCCATGTTTCCACCATGTCCATTATTTAAAAGAATCCTACGAAACCCCTGCTTCCATAATCCATCGATGATCTCTCTAACCACGGTGATAAATGTAATTGGGGATAAAGTGATAGTTCCTGGGTACGCAGTCCAAACTGAAGACACTCCAAAAGGTAAAGGAGGAATCATTAAAATTCTCAAATCCTCACACACTTTCTTTGCTACAGCTTCAGGGATGAGAGTATCTGATAAAAGGCTTAAATAACCGTGTTGTTCACAAGCACCTATTGTAACAATAATTTGATCATTTTTTTCTAAATACTCCTCAATTTCCATCCAATTTAGATCAAAAAAACTTACACGTCTATTCATCTTTAGAATTTCCTTTTTGATACTTTTTTAGTCTCTTTAACCATTTTTCTTTTAATATTGGATGTTTTGAAAGAGATTTTATTAAAACTAATTCTGTGTCTTGTTGACAATATTTATAAAATTTGGTCGAAATATTCTAGACCAGACAAATATCAATCAATATGTCAAATAAATCGGAGGAAATACAAAGATGTCACTAATGATTTGGAATCCCTTTGAAGAGATGCAGAGGCTTGAAGAAGAAGTAAATCGTATTTTTGGGAAAACTAGAGGAAAGAAAGGTTTAGCACTTTCTGATAGAGTGTTTTCACCCCTTACTGATGTAAAAGAGACTGAAGATGAAGTTATTATCGAAACTAATCTTCCTGGTATTAAAAAAGAAGACCTTACTATTGAAGCAACCCCAGAGTGTGTTGAAATTAGGGCAGAATCTAAAAAAGAGTCTGAAAAGAAAGAAAATGGCAAAGTGGTTTATAAGGAACGTTATGCAAACAAATATGTGAGAAGAATTAACTTCCCTACAATAGTGAAACCATCAGAATCCAAAACTATTCTTGAAGATGGTGTCCTAAAGATAGTCTTTCCCAAAAGCGAAGAAGCTAAGCCTGTAAAACTAATCCCTAATTAAATCAATTATTAAAGGGATTTTTTGACTTGGGTGGGAGATTTACTTTCTTTTTTTCAAAAAATAAATTATCTAAGCTGAAGTGCTAACTTGTGGGTTTGCATATTTATCCACAATTTCTTATCTAAAATATCTAAAAGTTGATCTTCTATTCTTTCTAGTTGCACAAGATTTGGTGCTTCTACATTTTGGTCAACAGGTGTTACTGGTTGAATTACTAGATCAATTCCATATGGTTCAATTTCTTTTGCTATCCATTTGAGATCATCAATCTGTGTCTGATTAGTCACAACTATTTTTGCAAAAATATGATTATTCCCTGATTCTAGGAAACTCTGAATAAACTTTAATTCTGAATTTACTAATTCTTTCCAGCTAACTGCTGCTCCTGCAGTCCTGTCTTTTATGTCTGCACAACAGGTATGAAATAATGTGGCACAATCTTCTGCATAAGAAGGAATGGAAGCATTAGTTTCTAAATGTAGTGAGAAATCATTCCTAAACAATTTACTCAAGTTTTGAAGAAAATTGAATTGATGAAGTGGTTCTCCACCTGTAATGGAGATTCCCACAGGTTCTAGGTTATTAAGTCGATTTTGAATTACAGGTATCAGTTTATTCAAAGAGTTTCTAGGTAATTGAAGATTCAATTCTTGAACTACTTCTGATATAACATCATGTGGTTTTTTTTCACCAAAAAAAGACGAAGGAGATATTACACAATTTCCTAGTTGAATTATTTTATTGGAAACATCTTTTAATGAAACGGGGTTGAATATTTCTTTGAATTCGCCTGATGCAGCCTTTTCTTCTATAAGACAACTCATGGACGGATATTTTCCTATTGAGGTATCACACCATTTACAACCATTTGTACCATAGGCAGATTGAGCAAGATTGCATCCTCCAAATCGAATGAATACTTGAGGTTTTAGGAATATTAAAGATGTTCCCTCTCCTTGTAGAGATAGGAAAATTTCTGCAAGATTTCCAGTTACCATTTTTTTGAAGGCCTCTACTAAGCTATTGCTCTTAGAAAAATACCAAGAAAATCTAAATTATTGAATTTCAATTGAGTTGTCGATGGAGAATGTCTACACTTGAGACAGCCTTTCACTATGTTATAATTCCTCTTGACAAAATTAGGCTTCCTAACCCTCGTCGCCAACTTTTAATGAAAAGAGAGAGCCATAAAATCAATATTATAGATGAGGAGCTAGTTCCCACTGCAAAAATTGGAAATTATGTTATTTCTGCCTCTATTTTAGACCGTAGAAATAGATCATTCTTGTTATTCCGTTGTTCATGTCCGGGTTTTCGACGAAGAATTTTATCTATTGCAAAACGAAGTGGTGTTTTGACGAATATAGAGAATATTGAGGGCTTTCTTCTCGCTTCTCCACCTAAAGATTTAGAACTTGACAAGCATGTTTGGTTCGCTATTGCTAATGGACTTCTTGGAGAAGATGTTGTAGAAAATACTCCTTGGAAATGATAACATTATTGAATTAGTTGGATTTCTTATGAGCAACAATACAGATTTTTACATACATTTGCAGGGTGCTACTGTTGAAACAGTTCCGGATATTAACAAAATAATCAATCTTATCCAGGATTTTTCGAGCCAACTTCCACTATTCCAAGTAGTGGATGCAAAAACGCTAAGTGGAAAAGAACAGGTCATTTCTGCGTGCTGGCATGCCTATAATCATTTTAAAGGAAATATGAAAATTTCTAGCCAACTATCAATCGAAGTCTTACTTTATCTATCAGGAGTACGACAAATCAGTAAAGCTCTATCTACTTTAGGAATAACCACACAAACAAAAGAGCTTCTAGTGCTTGCTGGGTCAGAAAATCCTTCAAAAATTGAAAAAGTTGTCAAAGACTTTTTAATAGCTATAAAGGCCACTCCTAAAGAATTTGAAAGGAAGAATCAAAAAGATCTATCAATAGTTTTAGAAAAAACTGCAGAGACAACACTAATTATTTCTTAATCTGCCTTGATATTACTTCAAGAAGTCTTTATTTTCTCTTTCATTAGTTTGGGTATTGATATTACATCGTTTGGTTCATGTACTGCTACACCACAAATTTTTCCCAATATCTCAACCCTTATCACCTTTTGAGGTTCTGTAAGATTAACAATACCCTCTAAAGGTAAATTATCGACTAAATAAGTAATAATATCTTGAGAGTGTAATGTGGAATAACGCTTACGTACTGTAACTCGCCATGATTCATTTTGTCTTATTGAAGCGATTAATGGTTCCATAGCAGATAAAATCTGATGATAAGAATAATTTACTCCTTCGGGTAATCCATCTGGGGGCTTTTTTGAAAAAGAAAAAATCCGCATTAAAGGTGTAAAAGTTAAGCAAGCCATGAAGGAAGGTTGATTTTCAAAAACAAATGTTCTTATCTTCTTCATCACTTCTAGGACATCAGTATTAACAATATCAATAATTGCTAATCCAGGAATTGAACAATGACGTCTCCGAAGTGTTAACCCTAGATGTTCTGTAAATACATACCAGGCTTCACTCAGTGCATCACGTGTTTGATTACGTTCTGCGCTGATTAAAACAGCATTCACTGCTGAAATACCTCAGTAGGTAGTTTCATTCCTGCTGCTTCATCATCCATGAACTAATTTCAAGATCAATATTTCCACACTCTGGACAGGATGGACGAGTAAAAGCGATTCCATCTTCATCGGGGACTTGAACAAATTTCGCTTTCTGGAATCGATTACCACATTTTTTACAAATAAAGACATCAGGCTTTTCGACCAATATTCTTTTCTCCATTTTGTTTAGTTTCTATGATGCAATTAATTCTTTTGCATATTCAAGAATGTCTAAAATTTCTCTAACAGGTCTAGGTAGCATAAATAATTCTTCTTCCCAATCAGCAAGTATTAATTGTCTCCAACTTAACCACTGAAGAAATTGTCGGGCATCTTCTTCTGAGACATCCCATTTTTCGGCAATTGTAGGCAAACCTTTCAAACCAAATTCATGAACAGTGGTAAGACGGTGTTTGTAACGGTTGAGAACTGAGAGTACCATAGTTCCTAAGGCTCGATCAAGGTTATCACCAGTTAAAGCACTCATGCCAATTATACTTACAATTTCGCTTTCTTTGATTTTAACATGTTCTAGTATCTGTTTGGGATCTTCTGCACCATCAACATCCTGCTTATTGGCACAGACTACTATGGGCGTATCTTCTGGTAGATATTTCCGTAATTGTTCAAAGAGATTTGTTGTTTCGTCATAACTTCCTGGGTTTGCTGAATCGAGAAGCAAAATTGCTCCGTCAGCGCCCCTACTTAATATTCTCCTTAGAACTTCAAACCGTTCAAGACCTGGTGTACCAAAAAGGGAAACTGGTATTCCAAAGTGAGTTTTCATCCCATGGTCCAAAGCTACGGTGGTTCCTTGTTTATCTATATGGACACTTCCCCCTGCGCAAAGCTTCCGGACGAAAGTGGATTTTCCAGAATTAAAAGGTCCTAAAACCACGATTTTCACATAAAAAACCGCCGTAATTCTTGCATGTTGAGATAACTACTATTCAGGTATTAGGAGACATTAAGTTTTAAGTCATTTTCGGGTTTACTGAAAAAGAGCTCTTTTTCTTCGTTCCTGATACTCTGGTAGTGCATTCAGCACTATTTTTTCTTGAAAAAACTTATTTTAAATTATACTTCTTTACTGCTCGCATAGAAGTATAGAACCTCAAGAGAACTAAGAATTAAGAAGAATAATGCAACCCATTCGTTGTATACAATAAACAAGAAAAAAGCAATAATCAAAATTGTGCCTAAAAAGTCATACCAACCAGCTGGAGTTTCAAAAGTTTCTCTAGCATTAGCATATGCAATCATTCCAAAAAAGAATACTACAGACCAGAGAAGTACATGAGAAAGATCGATATATTTCCAATCGAAAAGCATTATTTTATCGTTCAAGAATTCAAGTGGTTCGAGGAGTCTCTTTCTCCATAAGAGAAGGTAGACATCACTGAATAACGCAAAAAGGGCAATTAAGCTTGATAGAATAGTTGTGCGGTTTAGTGAATTACCCCAAATTGTATTATAAATCGTCATGCCCATAGTATGCACCATAATACCAGTCATAGTTAGCGTATGATCGTAGTTAAATCCAATCAATAATTTTTTCGTATATAAAAAAATCCTTCGGTTTTGTTTTCTTTTTTCTCATTCATTTTTCTTTGGTTCTCAGACTGGGACGGCTGTTTCATCGCAGACTAAGTGCTCACCGCAGTTTTACTCATCATTGAACCTCTTCGGATTCGATTTCATAAATCTATTATTTGTAAGGGAAAGAATCTAATTTTGATTTTAATAACGTTTTAATTGTACCTGAAATACGATTCACCCATAAGGCAGTTTTTATTCCATTTATTTCGTTTATTGCTGCAACAGTAGCTCGTAAATGTTGTATATGATGATGATTAGTACGAATAACAATACTTTCTGAGGTACTTATTTTTTTTAGGAAATATAATCCTGACCGTGAGCTGATGGTACTTCCAAATAGATAGTTGAATACATTCAGTATCTTTAACCATATATCTCCAGGTTGTAGAGCTTTTCCAGGTGAAAAAATCGCAATTGAAACATATCGCGCCCTTTCTATCTTTACTGGAATTATTATCCCTCCTCCACAACTCTCATATTTACTCCTGGTGCGATAATTTCTCCAGAAAGTTTCTTTTCATTAGTTTCAATCATTCTATAAGGTTCAACACTAAATGAATCCAATGTTCGAATATATTCAAGTCCAAATGATGAAACTAATGATGACACGTCCCGAGGAGCTCTTAATTGGATAATTTCAGAACCACCACTTCCAAAAACAATAGGACAAGAATTTTTTTGAACATTAACAAGAGTTTTTGAAATCCCCCTTAACCAGGAAGGATTTCTAACGGAAAATGCTTCTATTATCTCAGAAAAGATGATTTCAATTTTTTTATTGTTTAAACGCATCATTTTAATTAAAGGGGGACTTAGGATCCTATTTAATCCGTGAAGAGGAATCTGGATGCAATCAACCCTTCCATCTCGGGCTGACCATTTTGCAACATCAGGTTGAAGAGTTTTAACTATAATCATGTGATGGTTATTTCGTAGGTGCCTTATTGATTGCTTAATTGCTTTTAGACCACTGCTTAATGTCTTTCTAGACCATAGTTTAATAGGTGAAGGTAACTTTATCTGTTTAAGATCTTGATAACTTCGTAAGCCTTCAACACATAGACCATAATATCCCAAAGCGTAAGCTTGATTGCAAAGGTTTTGAAAAGAGGTCTTTTGGGAATAATGAATACAAGTATCAATGAATTTACGTCTCAGGGAGTTTTCACCTCGTTCAAACAGATTGATTTAAGGAATTGAAGAACTGATTTTGTTGGTTCTTTTCGATATTTCCCTTGAAGTTGAAATTTTATTCTTAATTTAACGGGTGACTCATTAGAAGAAGTTAAAGTTGTTTGTTCTTGTAGTAGACTTCCTTTGTTGATTCGGAGATAAGCTTCACTCTTTTTAATGTCATAAAGCTTATCAAATTTATTGAAGATTGTTGAATGATCAAATTCAGACAATTTCTCTTTTAGAAGGAATTTCAGCATCTGACCTGCACTTTTTCTATCTAAGGTGAGAGAAAACCTATAGATTATATTCCTAAAATGGCCAATCAACCGTTTTTTTTGGATTGTATTCTGAGATTTTTCTCTTAATTCCAAAGGTAATGTATTTAACAATGCTGAAGCTACTAAGTTTGGATCTTCTGTTGAAAAGGCGATTGTGCTTATATGGACCGAAAGAACGGCTATCGTTTTGAGAACCTTCCAGTACTCGAATGAAAAAGGTAAATAAAAAGCTGAAAGAAGACAGAAGCTTCAATCTGCTTTCTTTGGACCTAAGTTCCTCTCCTTTTATGAGCACGTAATGAAGGTCTAAGTTTCTCAGCACCTTTTCCTTTATGCATTAAACCCCGGGATCGCTTTCCAGCGTGGGTTAGACCTCGAAATACACGGCCCCGGTTCGCAGGACGTTGTACCCAAGAATAATTTGGATCAGCTGTTATCACAGAATGATGAGGATCAATAAGAATCACTTCAAACCAAAGAAAACGACCATCTTGTCCAACCCAATAGGAATTGAGAACTTCTAAATTTGGATAATGTCGAGCAACTCTTTCTTCAGCTATCCATTGTCTACTTCTTGCAGGAGTAAATCGTTTGACACCCATTCTTTTAGTTCTACGACCTCTATTAGGTCGAGCTTTCCGCCTGGAACCACGATTGATCCTGGTACGGACTACAATAATCCCTTGCTTCGCTTTATAGCCTAAAGATCTAGCACGATCTAACCTAGTTGGTCTAGGAATTCTTGTTACAGTAGATTCTCTTCGCCATTCAATTAGACGTTGAAAACGTAGTGATCGATATTCTTCGCTACTTTTCTCGTTCCAAAATTCTTTGATGTAGTGATACAAAATTTTTCCTCCTGTTAGGTTCAGCTTAGGATTTGCTACATTCCTAGCAGAAAGTAGAATTACTTTAATTATGCAAATGCTTGTGTTTTATACGGATAAAAATCTAATTATAAGGATATTTCTTCTTAAATATTAACTTGAAGATATGATTATTAACTTCTTTAAAAATCGAAAAATGTAAACTTTATTGAGAAAATGCAATTAGCGTTGATAATTAATTATTTGAAGGCTTGAAAAATCCTAGATGTTGACTTAGCATAAGAAGTGCAAAAAAACAAAGTATACTCGTGTGAGGGGACATAAAATTCAAGATAAAACTCCAAAAAACCGTAAAAAAATTGATTCTAGAGATTTTGATGAATCGAA
>JAEOTI010000106.1 GCA_016839955.1 Candidatus Hodarchaeota archaeon
CACTCAGAAAACGATGCATACGCTCTCAATCGAATCTCCAAAGCAAATTAGAAGCCTTTATTCCGAAATTGAAGTTGGTTTAAAAAACCAAATCAATGATTTTCAAAATGAAAAAAACCAGTTAGATGAGGGTTATAAACAAAAAGTCTCAGAGCTCCAGAAAGAAAACGCGGAACTTCTATCAAATCTCAAAACTGTTGCAGCTCAAACAGAACAACTCTTACAGCATGTTGACAAACAGGCACGAATTATTAAAGAAAAAGACAAAGAACTGGAGACTATTGATGAGAAATATCGAAAAGATCTCGAAGAATTACAGACTGAAAGGCAAATGGAACGGTTAGCAGACGAAAAAGAAATACAAAATCTAAGAGAATCGGTAAAACAACTAAAGGATGCCCGAATAAGGACTATGGCAGAAGAAAAAGAGAAAATTTCTAATAAAGAGACAATCCAAAAAGCCCTTTCTACATTAGATGAAGAAGAATCATGATTTGTGCCTTTCACATTTATTTCTAAAGATATTCGACTAGTTAAGATTTTTTAATTTTTACAGAGAGTGGAGAATCTAATCTTGAAACTTGATCAACCTGTTTATGTAGCAAAACCGATTATAGGAGAGGAAGAACTAGAAGAGATTCACTCAGTTCTACAAAGCGGCTCACTTGTTGATGGACCAGTAACCAAAGAATTTGAAAAAGAGTTTGCAAATTATTTAGGAATGAAACATGCGATCCTTTGTACTAATGGGACTACAGCCTTACATCTTGCTCTCGAAGCATTAGAAATACCTCCTGGTGGACATATTTTTACATCAGCATTCACTTTTATTGCTTCTTCAAATTCCATTCTATTTGTTGGAGGGATTCCACACTTTATTGATATAGATGAAGATACATTCTGTTTAGATCCAATAAAAATTGAAGAAGCAATCCATACTGAAGGAGTCTCAGGAATTATGCCTATTCATATATTTGGACTTCCTTCAAATATGGATGAAACAGTCCGAATTGCACAAGAACACGAATTAAAAGTTATTGAGGATTGTGCTCAAGCACATGGAGCAAAAATTAGAGGAAAACATGTTGGAAAATTTGGTGACCTTGCTTGTTTCTCATTTTACGCAACTAAAAATATGATAGCAGGAGAAGGAGGGGTTGTTGCAACAGATGACTCTGAACTAGCGTTTAAGTGTAAACAAATACGTAATCATGGTCGTCCTCCCACAGGAGGCTATCGCCATGAAAAGGTTGGTTACAATTTCAGAGCAACAGAACTCGCTGCAGCAATTCTTAAAGTCCAATTAGGAAAATTACCAAACCTCTTGAAAATTAGAGAGCGTAATGTAAAAATACTAAAAGATTTTTTACAGGAAATACCTTCTATAAGCTTTCAACACGTCCCAAAAGATTTTACGCATGCAAATTATATCTGTGCTCTAAAAGTTCAAGATTCGGCTCTTTCTATCAATAAAATTATTGATGAACTTAAAAAACGAAATATTTACGCCCGAAGAGTTTATGACGTACCATGCCATCATCAACCAGCATATCAGAATATTAAAAACTGGAGATGGGCTAAGTACGTGAATTATCCTGATTATAAATCACTTAGCCTTCCAATAACAGAAAAAATTGCTCAAAACCATTTTGAGGTTCCAATTCACCCTGGAATCTCTGAAGAGACAATGGTATTAATCAGTGAAAATACCAAGGATGTTCTTAATAAGACCTAAGACTCTAACTCGAAAATACTCGCCATTTCATCTAAAAAGGCTTTTATTTCCTTAATAAAACTCGCTTGAGGAGCTACATCGACTCCTCTTTCCATTTTAATATTAATACCTATTAAACTACCTACTACAGATGTTCTAATTTTAATATAAGCCTTAGCTAAGGTTGGAAGACGCTCTGAAAACTCATCTAAATCTTTCACTGGTTCTGGAATTGTTAAGGAGATTAAAGCGAAGTAAACATCAGTAATCTTGAGAAAAGAATTGATTCCGCTTAAAAGAAAAGGTGATATCTTTGAAGGATAAGCATTTTTTGCATCAAGCCACAGCTCTCTTGCTTCTTTGAAGTTAGATTTACAATATTCCATAATATCAGATGGAACTGAATTTGCATAATTTCCAGAAAGTAGTTGTTTCTGTAGGAATTTTCTGAAATTTATTTGTTTAAATTGCTCTTTTAATGATTCTACTTTCTTTTCAAGTTTTTCGACATGATCCTTCCTATTTTCTATTTCAGTTTTCTTTTTCTGGATTTCTTGTTGTAAGTTATTGAATTCTGCTTCACTTGGGAGATTAATTGGTTCTGGTTGAATCTGAATCTTAATACTGTCAAAATCTTTTGATTTAATTAAAATTTGAGATTCCAAATTGCCTTTTTCAAGCTTTTCTTCTTCAATGAGAGTTAATGTCTGTTGTTTTTGGTTTTCAAGCTCTTTTCTTTTTTGGTTGGTTTTAATCGAATCTTCTGGTAACTGTTTTTCTTGAATTACGAACTTTCCTTTTCGAGCATCTGTAATTTCCTTTATCAGATTTATTTTCTCTGCGGCGAATTCTTCCTCTTTTTTTGCTAATTCTTCAGTTTTTTGACGTAAATCAAGTTGAAGTTTGACAGTATCCGGTTTAGAATTAGCCATTTTAATGGAATCCCCTATCACTATAACTTATTTATTAATTCTTGTTCAACTTTCTCAAGTTCAGTTTTTTTTATCTGGAGATCTTCAATTTCAGTGTTATGGAGTTCACAAGTTTGCTGAAGTTTCTGATAATCTTCTAAAGTTTTTTTTGCTTCTTTTATTGATTCAGTCTTATTTTGATATTCACGAATCTTTTTTTCAATTCCTTCCAATTTCAGTCTTATTTGTTGATTCTCTCTTTGAGATTGATCTAATTTTTCCTTTAGTCCTTCTATCTCACCCTCAAGCTTGGAAATTTCCGCGTTAGAAGTACTTGAACGTACAATTGAAGGTTTGCCTTTCTGTTTTCTTTCATTCTCTAATCGACGTTTAAGAGTATCAATTGTTCTATCTCTTTGAACGTCCAAGTCTTGTAAAGCATCGTTAAGGTTCTTTAACCTTTCTTGGAGTTGCAAAGGACCATTAATATTGTTTTCAGGAGAGATTTCTGTTTCTCGATTCATAATCTTACCGATCCGTTCTTAACAGTCTTCAATACTCAAATGTTGTCATTTATCAAGATGACTTCCAACAAACTCAGAATTGAATATGTGTTCAATTCTTCTGATATTCATTTCACTAAGACATTATTTTATAAAAAATCACAGAACTCCTCATATAGAGACTATAACTAGTTCTAGTTATATAAAACACTGATTTGAAAAAATAGTTAAAAGGAGATAGTGACCAATGCCAACTTCTAAAGAATACATGGACATTGAACATGAATATGGTGCCCATAATTATCACCCTATCCCAGTTGTGATTTCTAAAGCAGAAGGGGTGTGGGTCTATGATCCTGAGGGAAAAAAATATTTAGATTGCCTTAGTTCATACTCCGCAATTAACCAAGGCCATCTTCATCCGAAAATACTTCAAGAAGTTCATAATCAAATGGAAAAACTCACATTAACGTCACGAGCTTTCTATAATGACCGATTAGGTCCTTTTCTCAAACATTTACTTAATATTTGTGGGAAACCATTCGATATGGCCCTTCCCATGAATACAGGAGCAGAAGCTGTTGAAACGGGCATCAAGATGGCACGAAAATGGGGTTATGAGATTAAAGGAGTGGAAAAAGATAAAGCTGAGATAATTGTGTGTGAAAATAACTTTCATGGTCGAACGACATCTATTGTAGGTTTTTCAACTGATCCAACAGCATTCGAAGGATTTGGTCCTTTTACTCCTGGGTTCAAAGTCATCCCATATAATGATGTAAGTGCATTAGAGAAGGCAATTTCACCAAATACTGTTGCATTTCTTGTAGAACCCATCCAAGGAGAAGCAGGAGTAATAATACCCTCTGAAGGATATTTAAAAAAGATTAGAGAAGTATGCACTCAAAAAAATGTTTTACTTATACTGGACGAGATTCAAACTGGTTTTGGTAGAACAGGAAAGATGTTTTGTCATCAACACGAAGAAATCACACCCGATGCTTTGTTACTTGGAAAAGCATTAGGAGGCGGAGTAATTCCTGTTTCAGCAGTAGTTTCACGAAAAGACATTATGAAGGTTTTTACGCCTGGTTCACATGGATCTACTTTTGGAGGCTATCCAATCGCGTGTGCTGCAGGTGATGCTGCCTTAGATGTAATAGTTGAAGAAAATCTCCCTGAAAAATCAGCAGAATTAGGAACTTACTTCATTAATAAGTTAAAAAGTATCAAATCACCTCGAATTAAAGAAATTCGAGGTAAAGGACTGTTTATTGCAGTCGAACTTCACGAATTGGCTCGACCCATTACAGAATACCTAAAGGAAAACGGTTTGTTAGCAAAAGAAACTCATGAATACACAATTAGATTTGCACCCCCACTAGTGATCACTAAAGAAGAAATTGACTGGGCACTGACAATCATTGAATCTGCACTAACTCAAACGAATTGACTTTGCTGTTTTCAACATTTTATTCATTATTCTAAAAATATCTTTTTAACTTGAATGATCTTTTTCACCTCTTCGCCTCTATTAAGATATTTCAACCCATTTACTATTTGATCAAGGATCCATCCCTGAAGTTGACGATGCTTTGGTTCTTTTTCTGCTAATTCTGTTACCTCTGATACAATATCGTCCACTCGAGTACTTTTAACATTGCCATTGTAAACATAACCCTTCCCAAATACCACAGCTTCACCTATAATAGTGAAGAAAGTTTTAGGATCGCCCTCATGCGCATATAGAGCATCTCCACTATTAAGAAAGTGTAGATAGCCATCTTTTTCTAGTTTGATAGCATCATAGATTACTTCTTTTGAATATAAATTAGCTCTATATAAACCCTCAAACTGCTTCCATTCCTGTTTATTAGGACCTGGTTGCTCATGTGGCTTACCAAAATATTTTAGATCTATCACTCCATTACTATTCGTATACCATTTCATTGAAACTGGATTATCTTTTTCATCCAATTGAAATCTTGCTCCTTCTCCACCTTTGATTTTAAAAACTGTTTCACTAACAGGTATAAGCTCTTTTTCAGCAATACCTAAAACTAATTTTTCTTCCTTCAGATTCACCTTCATATTAGAGGTTAATGCCAAGTACCGACCAACAAATCGTTCTAATTTATCAGTATTGAGTTTAATTTCTTCTTTATCGGAGTATGGGAATTTTGTTGGTGCAGTAGAAACTCCTTTTTGTTCTAATATGATACTTAAAACCTTGTATGTCAATTCTCTGGAATAAGCTTGATACTCTTGATTAGTCATAACTACAATACCAATATCATGATCAGGCACCCAGAACATTTCAGAAGTTAACCCAAATCCCCCTCCAGGATGATTTGGTAATGAAATTCCAAATTGCTTCTCGACAGTTGTTCCTAACCCATATCCTCCATCAAGGGTTGCATTTCGCATTTCTTCGACTAATTCGCTTTTTAAAAAGTCTTTCCCGTCTATTTTTCCTAAATTGAGGAGCATTCTTGTAAATATAGCTAAATCCTTAATACTGAGATAAGCTACGCCGCAACCTAACCCCAAATCATCCGTAGGTGCCGCTTCATATTGTCCTACATACCCTCGAACTGAGTTCTCCTGTTTTCGAATCTGTTCAATATTGTAATGAAAAGTAATCCCTAATGGATCGCCAATTTCCTTCTGAATATATTCTACATACTTCTGACCTATAATTCGTTCAATTAAATATGCTGCAAGATCCATCCCCGCATTTGAGTAATGTTCCGTAGAACCAACAGGAAACATCAACCATGAACCAGAAATGCTCTGAATATGCTCTTCCCAAGAACACAGTGTATTATCGAATACTCCTCCCAATTTATGCTCGAAAGTCAATCCTGAAGTATGAGAAAGTAAATGACGTAAATTAATTTTGTTTTCCTGATCCTCGCCATATCGACTCTTAACTGTGAATTCTGGATAAAATTTCTTAATCGGATCTTCTAAATTGACCAATCCTTTCTGTACCGCAAGCAACATTCCCACAGTTGTGACAGATTTCGTAGTAGATTGAAGACTAAAGATGGTATTAACATCAACCTTCCTCACCTTTGTCATATCTGTATATCCAAAACCTTCTGCCCATATCGGGCCTTTTTTGTTGATAATGGAGATAGCTAATCCGGGGATATTCTGTTCTTGCATTTTCTGGGGGATTTCGCTTTTAGTTCTTTCAATAAGTGCTTCATAAGGATGATTATTCTTCATTCCTAATCTCACCTTATTTCTTCTTTCATTCAGGAATCTTCTTTTTTCTCATCAAGTTAATATGAGAATTTATCCATTAGTTCAAATAGTTATTAGAAAAGTAAGAGAATCGGGGTTTATATGCCTTTAAGAGTTATTATTCAGGAGAAGTAATTATAAAAGCTTGAAAACAGAATTGATCGCATTTTGAGGACGTTAATGGAGAGGACATGACTCCTACAGCTTTAATTAACTCTTATAAAACTAAAAGAGTCTATAGAAACTACAATTGTCAATACGAAAGCATATTAAAGATTAATTTTACAAAAAATTTGAAGAAGGATATTTCATTGTCACAAGCCCCAAAGCTATTCATGTTAAAATTACCTTTACTTGGAGACGCTGCTGTCGGAAAAACAACTTTAGTCAGAGCTTTCATGGGTGGAACTATTTCTGAAAAATATTCACCCACATTAGGTGTCGAGATTGGTAGAAAAATAGTCCATATTGAACTCGACCAAGGTCTTGTAGAGATTAATTTTCAACTCTGGGATTTAGCTGGGCAAGCTTCCTTTAAGACCATTCGTTCTTCTTACTACCGTGGTGCGTCTGGACTAGTTCTTGTCTACGACATTGGTAGACGGGATACTTTTATAAACTTAGAAAAATGGCTAGAAGAAGCATGGGGTTTTCTAGGTCATGTTCCGATTGTTTTAGTTGGGAATAAGTTAGATTTACGAGCAAAAAACCAAGAAGAAGTCAGTAGAGATGAAGGAAAAGAGTATGCGGAACGTATTAAGGCTGAAACTGGATTGAATACCCCTTTTATCGAAGCTTGTGCCATCCGATCTCAGAATGCTGATACACCCTTTAAAGATCTAGGAAATGTAATAATTTCTCATAAGGGAGAGCAGATTAAATAGATGGTTTCATTTCCAGATGATTTTGAAGAAAATGTCAGAAAAATATTACTACCTTTTGATTCAAGATTAGAAGTCAAA